>CBAAAH010000131.1:0-7656 GCA_964658865.1 uncultured Granulicella sp. | reverse complement strand
CTTCAAGTGATGCGACAGGCCATCGATAGCTACACCATCGATAAGCAGAAGGCACCGGAGTCGGGGGAAGATTTAGTCACGAGCGGCTATCTGAAACAGATGCCGATCGATCCCATTACGCACTCGAATTCGACGTGGACGTTCGATCGGTCGGACTCCTACAACAACGTGGACGAGGTCTCGACGGGCATCAACAACGTTCACAGCGGTTCCGGGCAGGGTTCCACGGACGGATCGAGCTACTCGACCTGGTAAGCACAGTACGGATTTCGTGAGAGTTTGCTTTGATCGCCGAACTCACTTCGACCCATAAGGATGTCGCTATCGTGAGCTTAGCTGATGACGACACAAAACTGGGCGTCCACAGGTGTGGACGCCCAATTGGTTCTGGTTCAGCTTGAAATGACTTACGCTCCTGTGGTTTTGCCTTGGCGCTCAAGGGCATTTTGCAGCACGGTTTCGAGCGCGGGCTTCAGCCGGTTGTACTGGGCGTCGGTAATCTTGCCGGTCAGGCGCTCGCTTTCCAGGGTGAACAGTTCGTCGCGCAGTACCTGCAGCAGGGCGGTGGGCGCCACGTGCGAGTTGGATAAAACCGGTGTGGCATAAAGCGCCGCGGGATCTGCGATGTTGGCCGGAGCCCCTGCGGCGGGCTGCGGACGCGAGAGCAGGAATCCCGCGCCTCCCGCAAGCGCGAGTGCCAGCCCGCCGATGATCCACCACTTGTACTTGGTCAGTGGGTCGGGTGTGTCGATGGGTGTGGCCATGCCACCACCGGGCCGTTTGTCGAGTGTGGAATTGGCGGAACCCGGGTCAGCGTTGGTGTTGGCTCCGGTAGCCGGTGTGCCGGTCGTGGGTGCATTGGGACCACCTTGGTCCTGCTGCGAGGCATCGCCCTGTGCGGTGGGCCGGGGAAGCTGGCCGTTGCCGGAGACGGTGAAGCTGGTGGTCTTGCCCTGCGCGATGTTGCGTGCCACGTAGGTCTGCGCGTCCACCTCTTCTGCAACGGAGGTAAAGGGCGAGCCGGTCCCGTCGAACTTCATGGACTTCGGCATCATGACGACGACGTTATCGGTAGTCATGGTGGCCAGCGGATGGAACTGTGCGGTACCGCTGTACGGGACCTTGTAGCTGATCTGGAAGCGCGTCTGGCCGCCGGGGCGGATAGGAAAGATGAAGGTGTAATGGTTCTTTTCCGGCAGCGGCACGGGAGGCGACTGCACGGTCATGCCGCCGGTGCCCTGGGCCGCGGCACCTTCCACGACGGCGCCCTCGGGCAACACGAACTCAAACGCGTGGTCGCCGAACTGGGTACGCGGCGGTGTCGACTCGTTTTTTAGAAAAAAGTTTTCGACGACCTTGAGGCTCTTGTTGTCCGGCTCGGTCTGCAGGCGGATGACATCGGCATCGAGCGAGACGCCGGGAACTTTCGGTGCGGCGTTATAGACGTCGATCTCGACGGACTGCGTGCCTGGAGGTGCGGCCTTGAAGTAGTTTGCCTTGTCGTGCGTGATGCGAACGAGATGGATGCCTTCGTCGGGAACGTCCAGCGTAAAGTGGCCGCGGCCGTCGGTCTTGGTCTTCGTCGACTCCTGCATGCCCTGTGCAAGGCGGATGAGGGTCACGTCATCGCCGGCAGCCGGTTTGTTGTTCGTCTTGTTCGTGACGACTCCAGTGATTGAGGACGCAGCAAAAGTCGTGATCGGCAGCAGGAGTGCCAGGGCGAGGACGCGAGGCTTGAAAGGCATACCCATTCAGAGTAAATGGCATGCGCGCCGGCGATCCCGTTCTTTGGGCGGAGATCGCCGGCGCATCGGGTCGATCAGGCGTGTGCGGAGCTGTGTGCCTTAAGCCAGTTGCGCACGGTTCGCAATTCCTGCGAGGAGAGCGCGGGTGCGGCTTTCCGCAGCATGGTCATGAACCAGTCGATCTCGTCGGCACTGGCGGGATAGCCGGTGTTGCCTCCCTTGCCGGGCCGCACGGAACTGGCGAGCAGCTTGCCGTGATCGTCGAGCATGACGACGTAAGGCCAACCGGCGTTTTTGCCGCCAAGCGAATCTTCAAGCTCCACGCCGCCGGGCAGGTTGGCGTGTCGCGTGTCGGTGGAACGTTCGCCTGTGGCCATTTCGGTGAAAACGAAGGCTTTGCCCAGGATGGGCGCGATCGCGGGGTCGGTGAGGAACTTGTCGAACAAGCGGCAGTTGCCACACCACGATGCACCGAACTGCAGCAGGATGGACTTATGCTGAGCGGCAGCATCGGCCTCAACGTGAGCCATGACCTCGCTGGCGGACGCACCTGCAGGGGTGGACTGCGCGTGCAGCAATAGGTGGCCGGTTGCGAGAAAGAGAGCGATTCCGCGGAGCATCGGCATGTCCTTTATGGGCAGGATAGCGCAGATAGAGGAACCGTTCCAGGGATTGTTGTTGCGTCTGGTTGCATGACTAGAAGGTGTCGCGATGTTCGATGTGTGCGGCTGCGTCGGCGTGGGTGCGGTAGACATCGCGCCACTGTCGGTTACGAAATAAGGGGAGTTGGTCGGTGTGGTGCGGGTTGCCGGGCTGCGAACTGTTGCCGTAGCTGACGAGGGATTTAGCATGCGGCGGGTTGGTGAACTCTACCGCGAGGGTAAAGCCGTCACCATGGATCGGCGTTTTCGTGCCCTCCTGCAACGGTCCCCAGGTGACGACGCGAAAGATGCCGAGGTTGCCGTAACCGCCATTGCCGGGAAGGTCGACGCTGTTGAGCGCGGGCGTGCGGTGGTTGGCAAGGTTGCCGTCGGACTGGTTGTTGATCTGCAAGCGCATGACCTGGCCCCACGGCGTGTCGAGCGCGCCGTAAAGCTTTGTTGTTTCAGCGGCGGCTTCGTCGAGCATCTGCGCGGCGGCACGCGGGTTTGCGAGGCCCGCGGGCGTGGTGAGTGGCTGGGTGACGTCGTAGGGGATGGCGAAGTTTTTGCGGGCTTCGTCAGGAATCATGCTGACGGACGGGCTGACAAATTTCTGCGCCCAGGTATAGAAGAGCAAGGCGCCACGGCTGTCGGCTTCGGTCTGTCGATCCCACGCCGCGAGCACGGCGGCGGCTTGTCTGGCGCGCGGTGTGCCGTACTGGCTGGTGGCCTGCAGCAGGTCGGGGAGCAGGCGGTCGGCCATCTCCATGCGGGTGCTGAGCTTTTTCTGCAGCAAGTCGTTGAAGGTGAATTTCGGCGTTTCGGTGAGCATGCGCAGGGCACGGTCGGAGCGGAAGAGCGGGAAGCTGGGGCTGATGTAGGACGGGTAGTTTTTGGGGTCGAGTGTTGTCGGCCAGGCGGCGTCCCATGGCGGTTCATTGCTGTTTTGAATGTGGCCGCTGGGTGGGTCGACCTGCTTGGGAAGCTGGTCGTAGGTGAGGTACGGACCGGGCAGCGTGCTGCTGGTGCTGCCGTCCACGGGATTCTGCCAGGTGCTCCAGTCGCCGGTGCGTTGTGGCACGAGCGCGTTGAACAGGTACTCGATATGGCCGTCGCGGTCGGCATACAGGATGTTGTACATGGGCACTTCGAGGCGGCGAAGCTGGGTTTGGTACTCGGCAAGGTTGTGCGCCGTAATCATGTGCCAGTACTGGTCGAGAAAGAACGGTTTGTCGAGACCGGCAACGTACAGCGCGATGGGCTGGCCGTTGTCGCGCCGGATGACCGGGCCTTGCACCGTGCGCTGCACCTGCACGATTTCGGTGGTGTAGCTGCCGTCTTTCTGCAGAATGCGGAAGGGATGCTGGGCAGTCCGGTACTGCTTCGTTTGCCCGTCCAGGACGTAGCCGCCGTCTTTTTCGGTGAGCTTATAGAGGAGCGCGCCGTTGTTGGTATTGACGGTGTTGGTGATGGCGACGTCGTCGGAAAAGCTGAAGCGGAGGACAGGCAGGCCGATCTGGGTCGCGCCATACAGGTGGACGCCGGGCGCGTTCAAGTCGACCTCGAAATAGCTCTGCTCGCCAGCCCAGGCGAGGTGCGGATTCATGAGCAACATCGCCTTGCCGCTGGAGGTGTGCGAGGGAGCGATGGCCCAGCCGTTCGAACCGTCCTGCACGTCGGGGTTGGTTGGCGCGAACGGGCTTTCACGTTCTGCATGGGTTTGGGACGGGGATTCCGTCAGGCGCTGGCTGGCGACGAATTCGAAATTGATGAAGCGCTGCTCATGCGCGATGACGTCGAGCGGTGTGATGGGCAGCGCCTTGCGCCCAGCGGCATCGAGCGTGTCGGGATGGGCTGCGGCATAGGCGTTGATGCCGGAGGCAAAGGCTTCAAGGTACTTCGTGAATTCGGGCGTCTGCTCGCTAAGCCAGAGCGCCGCGCGGTCGGGCACTTCGTTGACCAGTACCCAGCGATCGGACTTGAGGTTGCGGTCGTTGTCGCCGGGACCGTAAATCTCGCTGGCGCGGCCGCGGCCTGCGGCCATCACGTGCAGCAGCAGGTCGCCGTGGGCTTCGGCCTGGGCGTAGCCGAGCAGGTAAAACATGTCGGGTGCGGACCGGGCATAGACGTGGGGAACGCCGAAGGTGTCCCATAGGATTTCGGAGCCCTTGGCTGGGTGATAGGGCTTTTGTGCTTGCGTCGCAGTCGCGGCGAACAGGAGGAGAGCAGCGAAGCGGCAGCGCAAAGGCATGGGTACTCCTGGGAAGGGTGTGTTCGCAGGGTAGCATTCGCCGTCAATGAAAAAACCTACCCTAGTCTCGCGATGAAGGGGAAACCGGATTGTTACCAAACATCAGGCCTGAGGGGTGGCTTCGAGGACGTCGATTTCCGTGAGGATGACGGCGGCTTCGCCTTCGAGTTGGTCGCGCTGGGCGGCGTAGTCGTCGGCGGGGTATTTGCCGGCGCGGAACTCGAAGTTGAGGTCGCGCAGGTTGGCCATGACCGCGTCGCGTCGCTCTTCCAGAAAGTCGAGGCGGGTGGCAGCACGTTGGGTAAAGGGATTTTTCTCGGGCCAGAAGACGTAGGCGAAGAGGGCGACGAGGAGGACTGCGGCGGCGATTAGGCCCATGGCTTAAAACTCCGAATCGCGGCGGATGCGGTCGCGCATCGCGTCTACGTGTGGGCTGGCGGTGGCTGGGACCCCGGCGGGGACCATGTGGCGGCCGCGCCAGTGGCGAATGAGAAAGGCCGTGCCGACGATGGCGATGAGGAAGACCGCGATGGGGACGATGAAGGCGACGTTGTCGAAGCCGCCGCGGATGGGCGCGGCGAGGACGGTGGGACCGTACTTTGCCATGAAGACGTTGAAGATGCTGGTGTCGGACGCGCCACTGGAGAGCTGGGTCTTGAGTTCGTCGATCATGCCGCTGCTGTTGGGGCAGCCGACGTGGTTGCACTCCAAAAGGATCTGGCCGCAACTGCAGGTACAGACCATCTTGTGGCCGATGCTGTTGAAGCGTGAACCTGTGTCACCCGCGCCGATGGTGGTGAGCGCGACGAGAAACACGAAGAGCAGCGGAAGGACGCGGCGGCACATCGGGTGAGCCATCAGTCGCCACCTACCGGCAAAAGTTCGCGTGCAGGTGTCTCGGCGGTGCGGGTGCTAAGCGCGGGTTTAAGTTGCGGCCCGAGCGAGATGAACGTGCCGGCAATCACAATGGCGACGCCGATCCAGATCCAACTGACCAGCGGGTTGAGAAAGACCTTGATGATGGGTTTGCTCGTCTCGGGGTTGCGGCCTTCAAAAACGACGTACAGGTCGCGCAACGGCGTGGAGTGGATGGCGACGATGGTGCTGCTGGTCTGCGACGCGGTGTAGAAGCGTTTTTCCGGGGACATCTGCGCGATCTTCTTATCCTTGTCGTAGACGTCGAGCAGCGCGAAATCGGTGTCGTAGTTGGCGTTGGAGTCCTGCGTGTAGCTCTGGCAGACCAGCTTATAGTTGCCGATGGTGAGCGAATCGCCGAAGCCCATTTCCAGCTCGTGCGACTGATTGAACGCTCCACCGGCGAGGCCGACGAAGAGCGCGACAATCCCGAAATGGACGAGATATCCCCCGTAACGGCGGTTGTTGCGGCGGGTAAGAAGGAAGGCGGACGAGAAGAAGTTGCGGCCAGTCTGGGTGCGGACCACGCCGACGCCGCGCAGGAACTCCGTGAGAATGGCGACGGTGACACCCGCGCCAATACTAAAGCAGACGAGCGCGTAAATTGAACCCTGTTGATCGAGCGCATCGACCTTCCACGGGCGAACGCCGGTTGCCATCAGAATCACGGCGGTGCCGACCGTGGCGATGCACGGCAGGACGAAGTTGCGGCGGATGGACCGAACCGACGTCGCACGCCATGCCAGCAGTGGGCCGACGCCGGTAAGAAACAGCAGGAACAGGCCGATGGGTACGGCAACGCGGTTGAAGAAGGGTGCGCCCATCGTTACCTTGGAACCTTGCACGTACTCGCTCAGCACGGGGAAGAGCGTTCCGAACAGGACCGTAAAGCAGAGCACGAGCAGCACGAGGTTGTTGAAGAGGAACGAGCTTTCGCGGCTGACGATCGACTCCAGCTTGTGCTCGGTCGCGAGGTGTTTGCGCTGCTTAAAGAAGGTGAACAGGCAAACCGCGAAGGTAAGGCAGAGGAATGTCGTGAACCAGCCGCCGATGCTGCTCTCCGCAAATGCATGCACGCTGCTGACGATTCCCGACCGGGTGAGCAGCGTGCCCAGCACGGTGAGCATGAAGGTGGTGAAGATGAGCCAGACGTTCCACTGCTTCATCATGCCTCGCTTTTCCTGCATCATGACGGAGTGCAGAAAGGCGGTAGCAGTGAGCCAAGGAAGGAACGACGCGTTTTCGACAGGGTCCCATCCCCAGTAGCCGCCCCAGCCGAGGACCGCGTAGGCCCAGTGCATGCCGAGCGAGATGCCGACGGTGAGAAAGAGCCAGGTAACCAGCGTCCAGCGGCGGGTGATGCGGATCCACTTTTCGCCGGGGTAGCGCATCATGAGCGCGCCCAGGGCAAAGGCGAACGGTACGGAGAAACCGACGTAGCCGAGATAGAGCATCGGCGGATGGATGACCATCTCCGGGTACTGCAGCAACGGATTCAGGCCAAAGCCGTCCGGCTGCGGGTCGCCAGTCCATAGGGCAAAGGGCGGTGCGGCAAAGTTGAGCAGCGCAAGAAAGAAAACTTGTATGGCTGCGAGGATGGTCGACGCATACGCGAAGAGGCGCACGTCTTTTCTATATTGCAGCCGAAGCACAAAGCCATAAGCGCAGAGCAGGAACGCCCAGAGCAGCAGCGAGCCTTCCTGGCCGCTCCAAAGCGCGGAAAACTTGTACGCCGGGTTGAGCGCGCGATTGGTATGGTGCAGGATGTATGCGACGGAGAAATCGTTGGTGAACGATGCCCAAACCAGCGCGAAAGCCGCGCAGGTTACGGCAAGAAAACTGGCAATGCCGGCGCGCCGCGATGTTTCCACCAGGCGCTCGGGCGAGACGCGGCCAGCCTTATCGTACGCAAGCTGGAACAGACCGATGGACCCGGCGCAAAGCGTGTAGACGGACAGCATGAGCGCGAGGATGAGCGCGAAGCTGCCGAACTCGGGCATTGGGTGCGGCATGGGAGGAGGGGTGGCTTGCACGGCACCTTCGATTTTCGCAGGGTGCAGAGTTCGCGGCAATCGATACACCACGATATTCGCGCCCAGCCCTG
>CBAAAH010000130.1:0-7767 GCA_964658865.1 uncultured Granulicella sp. | reverse complement strand
TGTTGACGACGACCTGGATCGTGCCGCCGACGTCGTAGCCGGTAATGGTGGCGAGATCGAGCGTCTCTGCCCAGATGCCCTGGCCGGCGAACGCCGCATCGCCGTGAATAATCAGCGGCAGCACACGGCTGCGGCCATCCTTCCCGAGGCGCTGCTGGCGTGCGCGCGCGCGGCCCATCACGACGGGATCGACCGCCTCCAGGTGGCTTGGGTTCGAGGCGAGATGCAGTGCAACCTGTTTTCCGTCGGGCGACGTGTAGGTTCCCGTCGCGCCCTGGTGGTACTTCACGTCGCCGCCGCCCAGGTGCGAGCGCGGATCGACATCTTCAAACTTGGTAAAGATCTCCGTCGCAGAGCGGCCGACGGTGTTGACCATCACGTTCAGGCGGCCGCGGTGACTCATGGCAAAGGTGCAGCGCTCCACGCCCAGTCCGGACGAAACCTCAAACACGCGGTCGAGAAACGGGATGAGCGCGGTCAGCCCCTCGAGCGAGAACCGCTTGGTACCGAGGTAGCGCTGCTGCACCGTCTGCTCAAACAGGTCGGCCTCGATGAGTTGCGTGAGCGTGTGCGCCTGCTGCGCGGGGGTCTCGCGATATTCCCGCTCCATGGCGCGTTGCAGCCATTCGCGGCGCTCGGGGCTGGCGATGTGGCTGAATTCAAGCGCGATGGAGCCGCAGTACAACGCGCGTGCCTCGGCAGCGAGGCTGTCGGAACCCTCCGGCAGTTCCACTGGAAACGGCTCGGCCGGCAGGTATTGCTGCAACGGATCGAGTGACGCCTGCAGGTAACCCCACCGACGAAAAATCTCAAACACCGTAGTACGCAACTGCACATCCGGCCTCTCTGGAGCGACGATGGATACCGTGGAAGAGGGGCTGAGTTTTTCTGCGACAGGCTTGCCCTGCGCCTTTGCCTTCGTGGCCATAAAACCTCACCAACTATGGTATGCCTGCGAGAGAGGCATTCCAACCCCGGAACATGATCGATAACCGCATAACGCTTCCATTTGCGAACCGGCGGTCGGTCAAGAAGCTCCTATGCGCTGCCCGACCAGAATCGTTGTCGGAAACTGGCGTGATCCTTCAAGCCGGCTCGGAGTTGTATCCAGACAACATAGCGTGGACGGCGCGCGTCTCACCCCTTGAAAGCGAAGATATGGCGAATTTTTGCCGCTCGCTTTGACATAATCCCGCGAGGCCTTCCCATGGCAGAACGAACGATTGAACTGGATGCACCGGTGGTGACCGACGAAACGGCCGAGGCGCTGCAAGCTGCAACAGACCGTGCGGAGCGCGCAGAAGCCGAATTGGCAAAATTGAAGGCGCATCCACCGGCTGCCACGCCGACGAAAGCACCCGCTCGGCAGTCCCCTGAGGCTGACGCGCCAGGGCAGGAAGGCAATCTGTTCGAGGGCCAGGAGCCTTTACCGGATGCCGTGCACGAGAAGGTAGCGGCGCGAACGGAACGCGATGCGGACCTTGATGCAGCGGCCAACTCTTCCGCGTCGCAGGCCCGGTCCAAGGTCGCAACTCATGCAGCGGCCAATGCGGTGCACACGGACGCGCTGAAGCAGCCGCCCACCCCAAGCACGGCCGCCAACGCCTCCGGTTCCGACGATGCAACCGCCGTGACCGAGCGTGGTTCCGCCGACCGCGCGACCACCGACAAGGACGGTGTGGATGAACTGCGCAAAGACCCCATGATGGCGCACCTGCTGGACAGCCTGGATGCCGGCACCGACGTGGGCCACTACGGCCGGCTCGTTTTCGCCATGGTGGCACGGCACTTTCTGCCGCATGCCGAGGTCATGGCGTGGCTGACCAAGGACAACGACTTTAACACCGAGCAGGCACAACAGATGCTGCACCAGGTGGAAGGTCGCGACTACAATCCGCCCCGCCGCGAACGCCTGCTGCAATGGCAAAGCGAGCAGGAGTTCCAATTTATGAACGTGCACGACCCGGACAGCGGCAACCTGTACCGCAACCTGGAGTTTCCGAAGGAAGTCTACGACCACATCGGCCATTACCAGGAAGCGAAAGCGTCCGAGTAGTTTCGGCCGTTATAAGTAAAGCCGCACCTGTTGCCGGGTGTGGCTTTGCCCTGCGGCGGGGGGTTGCCGTTGCGCCGCACGTTGCAAAAGGGGATGTCTAGCGACTGGGCAAGGTACGCACCATGTTTACGAGTTGCGTGCGGACGTCCTGCGCGGTGCGGGCTTCTTCGGGATAGTTGATGCGTGCGCCTTTCATGCCCTCCACAGTGGTGAGCCTCAGCGTGAAACCGAGGCGGTCAACGGAGGTCATGGCGGCAGCGGTCGCGTCGATCCGCGCGTGCATCTTTGCGAGTTGGATCATGTTCGCTTCGTGGTCGGCATTCATGTGGCTCACGATGCCGGCGGCGCTGGTCATTAAGGGGTCGGGTTCGGCGTGCATGTAGTCGTCCGCTGTAACCCATCCCATGACCCCGAAGCCGCCGACGTAATACACGTCGACCGGATTGAGGCGAAAGAAGTGGAAATCGGAAAACGCAACCCAGTTCCGGCTGTTTTCATGCCGTGCCAGGTAAGCGTCGCGGGCCGCTTCCAGGGCTGCTTCCGGCACCGGGTGCGCCTCGCCGACGAGCGTGGCCCGAGCCGCACCCAGAACTTCGCCTTCGGTCGCGGTCTGCGTCAGGAACAAACTGCAGCGTGAGTCTGCCCGCAGATTGTGCGTGTGCATGGCCATGTTGCTGATAAGAAACAGAGGCCTGCCTACAGCGTCCAGCGCATACGGCATCAGCGAACCGAAGGGAAAGCCGGGCTGCTTTTTCGACAGGGTACAAAGCGTGGCGGTGCTGCCCTGCGCGGCAAGCGTACGCACGCGCTCGGCGTGACTGGGTTCTGCAATCACGGGAAGTGCGGGACCGGTGTAGGCGTGCTGGCGCGGAGCTTGATCGGTGGTCATCGGTGTCCTTACAGGAAGACTACACAGCAGATCGACTGCAATGTCGCCGGCAGGCCCATCTGGAGGATGGTGGCAGGTGGCACGCATCTCAGTGTTTGTACGAGAAACGGTGATCTAAGAAGAAGCTAAGTTTTTTGCCATCACGATGGATTGTTACATGCTCTTTCGACGACATGAAAGAAGAGGCCATGAATACCGCATCGGTGGCGCTGAGACTTGAAGGATCGGAAGCGCTGATCATGGCGCTGGACGACCACATCCGTACCTGCGAACTGGCAAAAGGCCTTGCTCGGGAGAGAGACGACCTGCGCACCTGTATCGCGCAGCTTCGGTTGAAATGTGCGCAACTGCTGGGTGCCCATTTGGAGCACATGCGCGCGGAGTTGGTGGCATCCGGCTGGCTTGAGATTCGCGCAAGCATCTGGTGCAGCCCGGAACGCAAGATCTACCGTGGGTCGGAGACTGCATGGCACGCCCTACGCCGGTCTAATTTTCATTAGGCAAACTCTTCGGGAGCGGCAGGTGCATGGAGTCGCTGTATCGAGGCGAAAGCCCTGGACAGCTAATCCATGCGTCAGCATTTGCCACACAGCCGGCGCGGCGATCAACCGGATCAACCGTGCAATGCGGCGGCGACCAGGTCTTTCGCTTCCTGCTGGATCTGCTTCAGGTGGTCTTCGCCCTGGAAGGATTCGGCGTAGATTTTGTAGACGTCTTCTGTGCCCGACGGGCGCGCGGCGAACCAACCATTTTGTGTCGTGACTTTCAGGCCGCCGATGGGCGCATTGTTGCCCGGAGCGTTGGTCAGCACGGCGGTAATTGGTTCGCCGGCGAGTTCTTTCGTGGTGACCTGCGACGGGCTTAGCCTGGCAAGTTTGGCTTTCTGGTCCTTGGTCGCGGCGGCGTCGATGCGCTGGTAGACGGGATTGCCGTACTTCTCCGTGAGATTTTTGTAGCATTCTCCGGGATCCTTGCCGGTGCGCGCCGTGATTTCCGCGCTAAGCAGGCCCATGATGGGTCCATCTTTGTCGGTCGACCAACTGCCGCCGTTGAACTTCAGAAACGACGCGCCCGCGCTCTCTTCACCGCCGAAGCCGAGCGAACCGTCGGAGAGGCCGTTGACGAACCACTTGAACCCGACCGGCACCTCCAACACCTTGCGGCCGATGCCGGCGGCGACGCGGTCGATCATGCTGGACGAGACGAGCGTTTTGCCTACGGCAGCGTCCTTCTTCCACTGCGGACGATTCTCAAAGAGGTACTCGATTGCAACCGCGAGATAGTGATTGGGGTTCAGCAGGCCGACCGATTTCGCGACGATGCCATGGCGGTCGTGGTCGGTGTCGCACGCCCAGCTCACGTCGAACCTGTCCTTGTTTGCGATCATGCCGGCCATGGCGTAGGCGCTGGAGCAGTCCATGCGGATCTTGCCGTCCCAATCGATGTGCATGAAGCGGAAGGTGGCGTCGACCGTCGTCGAGAGGATGGTGAGCGGGAGCTTGTACCGGTCGGCGATGCGCGGCCAGAACTCCACGCCGGCACCGCCCAGCGGATCGACGGCGAGGGTGAGGCCGCTGTTTTTAATGGCCTCCATGTCGATGACCTGGGAAAGGTCGCCGACATATTCGCCGATATAGTCGTGGGGCTTGGTCGTGCCCGCTTTCAGCGCCTGGGCAAACGGGATGCGCTTCACGCCCGCCATCTTCGCGGCGAGGATTTCATTCGCGCGGTCCTGCACGGTTTTCGTGACGTCGGTATCGGCGGGGCCGCCGTTTGGCGGGTTGTACTTGAAGCCGCCATCTTCCGGCGGGTTATGTGACGGGGTAATGACGATGCCGTCGGCGAGACCCGGCCCGGTTAAGGCCTTGCCGGAGTTGTAGTTCAAGATCGCGTGCGACAACGCGGGCGTGGGGGTGTAGCCATAGCTGCCGCCGGTCCCCTGCTCCGTGCCCGATCCCGCGTCGATGCGGGTCTCCACGCCGTTCGCGGCCAGCACCTCCAGCGCGGTGCGGAAAGCGGGTTCGCTCAGGCCGTGGGTGTCCATCGCGAGAAACAGGGGGCCGGTGTAGCCCTTGCCGGTGCGGTATTCCACGATGGCCTGGGTCATGGCGAGAATGTGGTCTTCGTTGAACGCCGCGTGGAAGGCCGAACCCCGGTGGCCGCTGGTACCGAACGCGACCTTTTGCCCGGGATCGCCTGGGTCCGGATGCAGGGTGTAGTAGGCGGAGATGAGGCGGGGCAGATCAACGAGGCTGTGGGAATCAGGCAGTTGGCCTGCCTTTTGGTCGACGCTCATGGGACGGGTACTCCTGAAATGGCCGCGCTGGTTCCGCGCTTGTCGGGTACGATGCCGGCGCGGCACGGGAAGGTCGCCCGAGTGTATCGCGCGGCAAGCGAGGAAATTGCCGAGCATGGCACTTCAGAGAACATGCACCCTGCGCACAGGGTCGTAATTTTCTGTAGCCAAATCTCCGTCGGCGCGATTAGGTTGGTGTGCGGTTGCGCTCCACCATTTTTCTCGCAGCGACGATGGCTCGCCATTGCGGAGCGCGCCGCCCACCTGCCCATGCGCGCGGGCTTACTTCAGCGACGTCGCTTGAGGCGGACAGCCCTTCGCCTTGCTTCAACGACCTTTCACCGCACAGGAACAGAACATCAATCCAGGAACAGCAGTCGCACCGTACAACGCTATGAGGTTCGTTTCTGTCCTAAGAGCTTCTAGTGCTTCCCCATCTTTTAACGCTCGTCCACAACCATCAGGGAGACCACCAGTGGTAGATCAACTGACACAAACGCTCGTTCAAAAGGCGCTCTCCAGGCGCGGCTTTCTTGCCGGTGCCGGCGCAGTTACGGCCGCGACGATGGTTGGCTGCAGCAACGACACCACAATGACGCCGACGCAGCCCACCACCCCCACATCGAACTCCGTTACCGACGTGGATGTGCTGAACTTTGCCCTCAACCTGGAATACCTGGAAGCCAACTACTACCTGTTGGCAGCCACAGGGACAGGCCTGTCGGCAACCGACAGCCTGAGCGGCGGTGCAGTCACCGTAAAAAGCGGCGCGGCCGTTCCGTTCGCCACGCCGTTGTTCCAGCGCATCGCCGCCGAACTGGCACAGACCGAACTGCAGCACGTGCGCGCCATTCAGGCCACCATCAAGAGCCTGAGCGGTACCCCCGTTGCGGCGCCCGCCATCGACCTGCAGAACAGCTTCAACGCCGTCGCCAAGCTGGCCGGCATTACGGGAGGCACCTTCGACCCGTTTGCCAGTGAGCTTGCCTTTATCGTGGGCGCGCTCGTGTTTGAAGATGTGGGTGTGACCGCCTACACTGGCGCGGCCAGCCTTATCAGCAATGCCACCGTGCTCTCTGCCGCTGCCGGCATCCAGGCCGCGGAGGCGTACCACGCGGGTTCGTTGCGCACGCTGCTTGCGGGCAACGCCGTGGCGACCAACGTGTATACCTCGCTGAACAACTTCAACCTGATCACGGCAGTGCGGGCAAGCGTGGGCGGCGGCGGCGAAACGCAGGTCACCACCGGTGTAAGCCAGACCACGCCGCAGACCTACACGGGGCCAAGCACCATTGTCGCAGCCGATAGCAACGCCCTTGGCTACGCTCGCACCACCGATAATGTGCTGCACATTGTGTACGGCACGGGCGGTGCTGCAGGTGTCAGCAGCGGCGGCTTCTTCCCCTCAGGCCTGAACGGCAACATCAAAACCACCACGGCGTAAGCGACGGACACGGAGAGAACCATGGCAACCCTGGAAACACAGCATCTTGATTCGATCATCGCCAGCCGTCGCTCGCTGCTGATGGGTGGCGCGGCCCTTGCGGCAACCACCCTCGCCGGCACCGGCGTTGCATCGGCCGCCATTCCCACCACCATCGGCGACACCGACATCCTGAACTTCGCCCTTAACCTGGAGTACCTTGAGGCGCAATACTACACGCTCGCTACAGAAGGCGTGACCGCCGATAAGGCAGCCACCTCACCCATTACCATCGCCAGCGGCGCGGCCACACCGGTCGTCGGCGGCGCGGTCACGGTGAAGACCAACCCCGCCGTTCCGTTCAATAACCTGTCCATCAAGGCATACGCGTTTGAGACCGCACTGCAAGAGCGCAAGCATGTGAACCTGCTGAAAAATGCCCTCTCCACAGGTGCGGTACAGCAGCCCAACATCGACCTGCAGAACAGCTTTGTTGCCTTGGGCAACGCACTGACGCCGGCGGTGGCGAACTTCGATCCGTTCGCCAACGAGCTGTATTTCCTGCTGGGCGCGTTCATTTTTGAAGATGTGGGCGTGACCGCATATCACGGCGGTGCTGCCTATCTTTCGAAGACAAACCTGACTACGGCACTGGAGATTCACGCGGTAGAGGCTTACCATGCGGGCCTGATCCGCGCGACGCTGTACGCCATCGACGAGGGTCTGCTCGTTTCGACGGCAGGCGGCGTCGGCACTGCCGCTTCCACGGCCACCAGCATCGCCAACCTGCGCGCAATGCTGGACGGCACCTACGGTACGGCACCGACGGACGCCGTCGGCCTGACCGGACAGGACGACTTCGGCCTGAACCTGATTCAGGTACCGCTCAACGGAACCGCCCAGACCGCAACCACCATCATGGATGCGGGCAAGGTCGTCACCGGGTCGGCGCTGCCGACCTACAACTACTACATCGGCTTTGCACGCACACTCAAGCAGGTGCTGAACATCGTGTATGCCAACACCACCACAACGCCGGGCGGCTTCTTTCCAAACGGCCTTACCGGCACCATCAGCTAAACCGGTCACATCGCACGCACGAA
>CBAAAH010000129.1:0-7805 GCA_964658865.1 uncultured Granulicella sp. | reverse complement strand
AACAAATTGCGACCGGGAGTGGGAGCGGCGACGACGCGCCATAGAAGGTGCGTGTGCGCGAGGAGAACGGCGGCACGACGAGCATGATCGGGAGACGTGACGACCTCCACCCGGTTCCAACCGTGCCCACGCAGAATCTGTTCGGAATTGGCAAGATTTTCGAGGGTGGTGCGTGCTTTCCGTTCTCTCAGGATGGCGGAAGATGGGACGCCGAGGCGGATTGCCTCTTGCGCCATACTGTCGGCCTCGACAAACGTGTTGGCTGCGGCTCCGCCGGTGAAAAGAAGTCGGGGTGCCTTGCCGGCGCGAAACTCCGCCACGGCTGCATCGACACGCCAGAGTTGCTGGCGGCTCAGTTTACCTTCCATGGTCGTGGGCGCGCCAAGGACCAGAATTGTATCGACAGGTTCTGTGCCGGCGTTCCCCTTCGGTACCGTTGCGAAGCTCAGGACGATGAGGGCCGCGCCAAGAATGGCCGATGCAGTGAGTATGGCGGTGCTTCTGTGGCTCATGCGGAAACCTTTCCCGGAATGATCTTTCAAGTTTGGCACCAGAAGTGCAGCGCGTCGCAATGAGTTTGGTTTCTACCGTTGCATTTCGCAACTTGGGACACGCTCCGTTTCACGTTGCCGTCGCTCCTAGCCGACAAGAAAAATAAGAGATATATCGCGCCAGAGAGGCTCACTTGCGTTCCTTTGCTGTTTCACTTCTATTTTTTACTGCTCTGCTGCAAGGTGGAGTGCGACTTTCAGCGCAATCGGACGCCCGTAAAACAGTCTCAGTCGTCTGCCAATGTGACCAGGATGGGCGATTTTTTGCCGAGCTTTTAGCGAAGAAACTTCCAACCGCATCGTTTCAATTGGTCGTTGCCGGCAAATCGAACCCAGAGGCGACGATTCGCATTCACGTGACCAGCCGCCAGCTCGGTCGCTCCGGAGACGATGCTCCGGGCCAGGCGCAAAGCTCCGAAGCTGTACCTAAAGCTGTAATGACAGGTGCTATGTCGGGACAGCGCGAACCGATACACAGCACGATCAGCATCGAATGCAATTTTCCGGGCGGAAGGATGGTGGAGGAGATCAAACGCTGCGACCGCGTCAGCCTGGCCTCGCTTGTTGACGAGGTAGCCGCCGATATGGCCGCGGCACTGACCATGGAACCGGTAGAGGTAGACGACGCTGCCTAGAGTGCAATGCGCCTGTGGACAGGGGAGATCGTTGCATTCCCACGCCTGGTATCGATTGCGATGTGAAGTTAAAGGTTGAACCACCTACGGTGCCGGTTCTTTCCGAAGGCACCCCAGCCCATGAGAAGGACTCCTGCAGAAAGCGCGACGGCGATGCCGGCCCATGGCTGCGCAATAGAGGCTCGATGGCGCGTGGGTGGCGGCAGGGGTTGAGTAAGCACCGTGCTCACGGTGCCGAAAACCGGCCATGTTTCGTCGGCTAAGTGAGGATCGGCACAGATGGCGTTCCGCTCATTCATGCTGGTTTCCGGGCATTTCCAAGTGCCTTTCGCGTGCCACGTGACGTTTCTGTCAAAGCTGCTGCCGGGATGAGCATAGACCGGAGAGTCTGTGAGGTACACAGGATTGGCATATTCGCCAGTACCCCCGTTTGGATAGCCGTTCGCCGTCGTGCTTCGGAACCCAAGAAAAATATTGCGTTCGTGCCGGATGGCGCAGGTTGCTGTGTGGCATGGGCTACTGCTGTCGACCTCAAGTGCCGTTGCCGAGGCTGCATACACAACGTTGTCCGTAAAAATCGATGGGTTGCCATCGCCCACGCTCAGAACGAGTCCCGTATCGGCGGCACGGCAAAAGTCCGACAGGCGACGGTTATACCCCGGTGGTGTCCCGGGGATGTCTTGCCGCAGGGCGTTGCAGTTGGTGAACACGATGTTGGACGATAGAACGCCACCTGTACCCCCAACTTTAATTTGCTGCCCCATATTGCTGTAAGCGCGTGAGTTAGTTACCGTCATCGATGATCCATTCCCGACAAGGTGCAGGGCGTCCAGGCCGTCCTGGGTGTTGTAGCTAACCACACCGTGGTCGAAGTGAATGTGCCAGCCGGGACTTGAGGTGGCCGTTGCTGTGCCGAAGCCGTCGCCATAGCCGCCACCATTATCGTCGGTGCAATCGGCATACGGAAGCGGGTGTGCGATCGGGTATTCTTCCGCACAGCCGTTCCAACTGATGTTGTAATGGTCGACCAGCAAGGTACCCGTTCCCGAGGTTTTGTCACCGGGGTCGGCGTCCCAACCTGCAGCAGCGTTTCCAAGCAGTTCCAGGTGATGCATGGCAACACTATCGCCGGTTGGCCCGCTCATGCCTGCTGAAGCCATGCCGTGAATGCGTATATTTTCCAGCGTGTCATGCGTGGATTCACGGCTCCAAAAGATGCCGACGGCGGCGTAATCCGACAAGGGGAAGTTACTGTTGCACGCGTTGGCCTGGGACGCGCGGCCACAACTGGAGAAGTCTGTAAGGTCGAGACAGGCGATGTCGACGTAGGACGCACCTCGCAGCGAGAGAATGCCCAACACTCCGTAGCCGCCATGTAACTGGGTTCGGGCTTGAGGATCGGAACAGTTGCTAAAGTTCGCGCCCAGGATACGTGTGTGGGTAGAAGCATTGCCGGAGGGCGGCGGTGGCGCGCCCGAGGCGTAGGGATTGCCGGCAAGGCCATAAAAATCGTTGGGGTTTGGACCGGTTTGGCCAATACGATACGACTTCCTCTCGGCAATCGATCCCCGAATGAGATAGGTATCTCCCCCATTTCCGACCCAACGCCAACAAGTCGATCCTGGGCCAGGATCGGTGCAGCGGGTGCCATCGGTCCAGAATGACCGCACGTCATTGAACGCGCAAGGTTGGTTCGTACCTTTGCCGGGGTACGCCGCGTCTGCCGATCCATTGCATTGCCCCGTGGATGCTGCCGGGCTGAAGCGTGTGCCACCGTCTGGACGCACGAACCATGTGGCGGCCCGTAGGCTGGGGATGGCGGCTAAAACCAGCCACACGATAAGAGCGAATTGAAGACGTCGGTATATCCGCATGAGCAAAACCCGTCTCAAGGGTACCAGCGCCAGGTTGCCCACTGAAAGGAAAGCGGGTGAGCCCGTTTACAGGCTCACCCGGCTTTCATGCTTGCTTTAATGCTCGACAGCACCGATGGTGGGAGGCGTGTTCCGCGTACTCCCGAAGAAGTCGAGCGTCACCGCAGGCAAAGAGGCACCCGCACGCAACGCTATGCTGTTCAGCGTTGGACTGACCGTGGCTGGGCCGTACATTGGCCAGCTCTCGCTGGAGAGACCTGGATCGAGGCAGAGAGCTCCGCTCTCACCCTGAGCCGGGCATGCCCACGAACTTTTCGCGTGGTATGTGATGTTGCGGTTGAAGATGCTGCCGCGATTGGTGAAGAAACTCGCCCCTGAGCCGTTGTAAACGTAGTTGCTGTAGTCGCCGGAGCCACCCCCCACATATCCGGCAGCATTGTCGTTCAGGAAACCGACGAAGATGTTGTTTTCAAAGTCGATGGTGGAGGTTGCATCGCATGAGCCATACGTGGTGTCGCAATCGATTTCCACGGCGGTCGACGAGGCCGAGTAGATCGTATTTTGCTGCATCGTCAGGTTGGTAGCATGGCCCACCATTGCCACCATGCCGGAGTCGGCAGCGCGACAAAAGTCCGTCAGACGCGAGTCGTAGCCGGAGGGCGTACCGGGAATGGCCTGGCGCATGGCATTGCAGTTGGTTGTAATGATGTTGTTGACGATGACGCTGGAGGCCCCACCAATCTTGATCTGCTGGCCCATGTTGCTAAAGGCGCTAGTCCGGCTAACGGAGATGGAGGAACCCTGACCGGTAAGGTGAAGCGCGTCAAGGCCGTCCTGGGTGTTGTAACTAACGATTCCCTGGTCAAAGGTAATGTTCCACGCTGGATTGCTGGGCAGGGAAGCCGTTCCGAAACCATCGCCATACCCGCCGATGTTGTCGTCCGTGCAGTCCTGGTAAGGCAGTGCATCGGTGATGGGGTACTGCTCCGTGCAGCCATTCCAACTGATGTTGTAGTGCTTCACGGAGAGGACGCCCGTGCCGGTGGTACCGTCACTTACATCCGTATTCCATCCGGAAGCGGCATTCCCGATCACGTCCATATAGTCCATGGTGACTCCGTCACCGGTGGGACCGATCATGCCCGTAGCGGCCATGCCGTGAATATGCACATCGGTGAGTGTGTCGTTGGTGGAAGTGCGGCTCCAGCGGATGCCGTTCGTGGCGTAATCGTCCAACGTCCCGGGCTGGGTTGAGCAGGTGTTTGTCTGTGCCGCGCGTCCGCAACTGGAGAAGTCCGTGATGTCGAGACATGCAACATCGACGTAAGAAGCTCCCGCCATATCGAGCACCATGTTGGCGCCGAAACCACCGTGAAGCTGAGTCTTCGCGCCGGCGGTGTGGCATGCGGCAAAGTTTTCCCCCAGGATGCGCGTATGCTGCTCAGAGGTTCCGGAGAGTGGAACGGGAGCACCGGAGGAGTATGGATCGCCGGGGATGCCGAAGTAGACACCAGATGCTGCGTCATATGCGCTGGAGTTGTTCGGATAGCCGACCCGCCACGATACTCCATCCTGGATCGAGCCGCGAATGATGTAGGTATCTCCACCCTGGCCGACCCAACCATAGGAGGGGAAGCTGGACTGGGTGGAACCCGTCGCGCGGGAGCCATCCTGCCATAGGAAACGGGCATCGTTGAAGGCGCAGGGCTGATTCGTGCCGCTACCCGGATATGGTCCGTCGGTCAAGCCGTCACATTGACCATGCGGCATGTTACTGCTGTAACGACTGCCGCCGTCTTTGCGAACGAACCAGGTATTGCCTGCACTGCCGGCGGCGACCGTGATGGAGAGTGGAAGCTGTTGCGACTGGGCGGGAGTGCCCGTGTCCGTCACCGTCGCGGTAAAATTGTAGGTTCCTGCAGCGGAGGGCGTTCCCGAGAACACTCCGGAGCTGGCGAGCGACACGCCCGGTGGTAGCTGCCCAGACGTTGTCCAGGTGTAGGGCGACATGCCTCCCGTGGCGGAAAGAGACGCCGAGAAGGCTTTACCCTGCGTGGCCGCTGGAAGCGTCGGCTTTGCAGCAGAGAGAGAGCTTACGACTGTAAGCGCAAGAGCCTGGGTATCCGCCTGAAACGGCTGTGCGGACCGATCGGTGACAAGCACCGTGAAGCTGGCAGTTCCGCTGCTTTGCGGCGTTCCCGACAATCGTCCACCCGGTGACAGGCTAATCCCACTGGGCAAGGCTCCAGACAGCATCGTCCATGTCTGCGCGGAATTTACCGGTGTGACCGCTAACTGGAATGCATAAGGCGAACCCGCGACCGCCTGTGGCACCGTCGTGGTCGTAATGTTGACCGGCGGATTGATCTGGATAGAGGTGGGAATGGAGAGCACCTGCTTGGGGCTGGAGCTATCCGTCACTTTCAGCGTGAACGGGTACGTTCCGGCACGGGTAGGGATGCCGATGAGCAGGTTCGACTGTAGGAACAAACCGGGTGGTAATTGACCACTTTGAACCGTTACGGAGTACGGAGCCAGTCCGCCCGTAGGCGTCATGTATTTGGCATAGACCACGCCAGTGAAACCGTTGGCTAGCGCGGTGCCTGGCATCTTTAGCAAGGGGACCACACTGAGGCTCACAGGATCGGAAAGGCTACGTGCGCCTGTACTGTCATCCGCGACGACTACCTGAAAGGTAGAGGTGCCGGTCTGCACGGGAGTCCCGGAAATGACTCCGGAGTCTTGCTGGAGCTGAAGACCGCCGGGCACGGCGCCAGAAGCGATGGACCAGTGATAGTGAGCACTGCCCCCCGTAGCCTGCAAGGCAGAGGTATACGGCATTCCCGTGACGGCACTTGCAAGATTTGCAGCAATTTGCAGACTTGTAGCGTCGTTGACGCTATTTGCTAAACCAGATCCACAGCCGAGTACACCCATCAGGATAAACGCAAGTAACACAGAAAAATTATATCTCATGGTCAGGCAACCTTTGTGTGTCGCGCGCCAAATCAATGAAAGCTGTTTGGTTTGCGGCCATCGCTGGCTTTATCGGCACACCGGAAAAAAGTAATAGGTTTCACAGGTTGCGTCGGTATCGTGCACTCCTGGTTTATTTATTTTGAAACTTATGTGTATCTTTTTGTGACAAAGGCCAGACAAGAGGGGCCAAATTGATACAATTTTCTACAGAACTGGATGCCGCTCGTATTTTGCGGCACATCAATAAAGTTCAAGGACAGCAGACAGGAACCCGTGATTCGATACCGAAACGTAATTATGAGTTCGGCCATACTCTTATTCGTCGGCATGAGTGCCGTCAGCGTAGAGGGGCTGCCTGCCTGCGAGCGTTACGTTAAAAGCTTTGTAGAAAAGCGTGTGAAGAATCCGGTGAGCCGGACCACCGCAATGCGCTGGGCAGAGTGGGGCAAATCGCACCCAGACTTCAAACCCAAACCACGTCCCCGGACCAAACTGGTGAAGCAGGAAGTGGTTCGCAAAGTGGACTTCGCTTGTCAGGTCGACGCACCGAACCCTGATCTGGTAGCCACCCTGCCGCCTGGACCGTTGCCGGATATGTCGATCGAGCCTATGCCTGCAATGCTGATCACGTTTGAACCGCCGTTGCCGCCAACCCCGACGGATGTAGCGACCAGCGATGCGCCACCTCTGGTTTTTGTTCCGCCGTATACAACGGGATTGACGCCGCCGATCATTTCAGACGTGCCTGAACCGAGTGAGTTTCTTCTCGTCTTGAGTGGTTTCGTGGCTGCCGGGCTGTTCTGGCAAGTATCCCGAAAACATCAGGATGCTTTGGCATTACCATCGGCGTGATCATTGGCAATCTGCAAGATGAAAAGCCCGCTCGGGAAGAGCGGGCTTTTTCTGAGCCGTGATCGTTCGTATCATCCGCATACGGATTGAACGCATGGTGTCAGCAGCGAACCACATGGTCGGCCTGCATGCCCTTGGTGGCATTGCGAGAGTCGACAACCAGGCGTGATTGCTGGACGATGTGCGCGTAGTCGTAGTCGGAGTGGTCCGTGACAATGACGACGCAGTCGTACTGAGCAAGGTCTTCAAGCGGTACGGACGTCATGTTCAGGTCGTAATGTCGGCCGCAGGTGACAGTCGGGTGGTAAGGGTCGTTATAGGCGATGATGGAACCCTCGTCCCGAAGCAGTTCAATGATGCGTAACGACGGGCTCTCCCGCAAATCATCAATGTCCCGCTTGTAGGACATCCCGAGGATCAGGATGCGCGCGCCGCTCAATGAGCGTTGTTGCTGATGGCTCAGAGCGCGTGAGACTTGGCGCACGACAAACTCCGGCATGGCTTCATTCACCTCGCCCGCGAGCTCGATAAAGCGGGCATTAAAGCTGTATTCCTTTGCCTTCCAACTCAGGTAAAACGGATCGATGGGGATGCAATGGCCGCCGAGACCGGGGCCTGGGTAGAAGGCCTGAAAGCCGAATGGCTTGGTCGCCGCGGCTTCAATCACTTCCCAGATGTCGATGCCCATGCGCATGGAGAGCATTTTGAGCTCGTTGATCAAAGCGATGTTGACACAGCGATAGATGTTTTCCAGCAGCTTCGTCATTTCCGCGCTGCTCGTGCTGGACACGCGGACGATTTTATTGAAGATCGCTCCATAAAGCGTCGCGGCCAGTTCCGTCGCGACAGACTCGTGACCGCCCACGACCTTCGGAATGTCCCGGCGAGCAACCGTATCGTTTCCCGGATCTTCC
>CBAAAH010000128.1:0-7891 GCA_964658865.1 uncultured Granulicella sp. | reverse complement strand
CGGCGTAGGGCGCGGCTCCCCGCATCAGCGCCAAGAGGCTCGCATAGCTGATGCCGGGGCTCTGGGCCTCTTCACTCTCGCGCTTACTCCGGCGCTCCGCGTCGGCTTCTACAAGCGGCGGGTGAGCGATGACCGCGACCATCTGCTGCGCGAGCACATCCAGAGGATTGCGCAGGAATCGCGTCGACTCCACGTGTCCCTCGTGCATCGCGCGGGTCACGGCTGCGCAGGCCACGAGATCCGCGCGGTACTTGGGGAAGATGATCCCAGCGGATGGGGCGCCCACCTGATGGCCCGCGCGGCCAATCCGCTGCATGCCACTCGCGACCGACGGCGGTGCCTCGATCTGGATAACGAGATCGACCGCGCCCATGTCGATGCCGAGTTCGAGCGACGAGGTTGCGACCAGCGCCTTGATCTGCCCGGCTTTCAGCAGTTCTTCAATCTCGCTGCGCTGCGAACTCGCAAGCGACCCATGGTGCGCGCGCGCGATCTGCTCGCCCGCGAGTTCGTTGATTGCACCCGCAAGCCGCTCCGCGATGCGCCGCGCATTCACGAAGAGGATCGTCGACGTGTGCGCGCGAATGATCTCCAGCAGCCGCGGATGGATGCTCTGCCAGATGCTCGTCCTCTTCGGTCCCTGCGACGCCGGACCGCTCGGCGTGTCCTGGATCTCACCCAGCCGCGCCATATCCTCTACAGGCACTTCAACCGTCAGTTCCAGCGTCTTGCGCGCGCCCGCGTTCACAATGGTCACAGGGCGAAAGCGCGGCGCGTTCACCTCGCCCGCAAGGACCGTCGCAGGCTCGTCCTCGCCCAGCGCAAGCGCCGCGTCGCCTGCGATTTCGGCAACTTCGGCGGTCGGTCCCTTCTGCGTGCCGTCACGATCCTGACCCGTTTTCAATGGAACGTCGATGGTCGCCTGGTCGTCGGCCTCTTCCGCTTCGACACTTGCTTGAGAGTCGAAATGAACTGGAACGCCTTCGGTTTCCGGTGCCTGCAGCGGCGCATGCGTTCTTCCTGGAAGATTGCCTTCGAGCGTCGCAAACCCATCCGCGCCGCCCAAAAATCGCGCCACCTCTTCTAGGGGCCGCTGCGTCGCGCTTAGCCCGATGCGCTGCACCTTGCGTCCTGCCAGCGCCTCCAGCCGCTCCAGACTGAGCGCCATGTGCGCGCCGCGCTTGCTGGGCACCAGCGCGTGAATCTCGTCGATGATGACAGTCTCGACCGTGCGCAGCGCCTCGCCGGCGTTGCTGGTCAGCAGCAGGTATAGCGATTCCGGTGTGGTGATGAGGATGTCACCGGGATGCTTCGCGAAGCGCGCGCGGTCGGCCGCGGGAGTATCGCCGGTGCGCACGGAAATCTGCGGCACGTGCACCGGCACACCCATGTGCGCGGCCATGTTGCCGATGCCCGCCAGTGGCGACCGCAGGTTGCGCTCCACGTCCACCGCCAGGGCCTTGAGCGGCGAAATGTAGACGACGCGCACACCTTCGCCCTCTGGAAGGATTTGCGTTTTTTCGACCTTTGGACCGCGCTTGCCGCCCCGCTTCGGCTTGTCGGCTGCCGGTGCGTGAAACGGCCGCGGCCCGTCCTGCAGCATGAGCTTGTCGAGACACCACAGGAATGCCGTCAATGTTTTTCCGGTCCCCGTCGGTGCCAGAATGAGTGTGGACTCACCGCGCGCGATCGCCGGCCAGCCCTCTTTCTGCGGCTGCGTCGGGCCTTCGAATACCTGGCGAAACCATTCTGCCGTGACCGGGTGAAACTGCAGCAGCACATCTGTAGCCGGCATAGCATCAACCGGTTGGAGCAGCACGTCAGCCACAGCGCTGCTGGCCGCCGTTATTTTCTTCGTAGTTCGCTTTCGAAGTAAGTCTTTCGTCATTCAGGTTAGTTCGATGCAAGGCGACGCTGCTTCGGCGGCAACGGAATGCCGATAAGGCATAGCTGCCCGGTCGTGCGCGTCCGACTTCCTGGGCAATCTGCTCGCCATGCGGTGAGACCAAGGGCCAGCGCCCAGCTCCGAGAACAACCAGAGGAATGATGCGCCCGCTTAAGTTTTGTTGATATTCCAGGTTTTGATCGGCCGTGAGGGATAAATCAAAGCGCGCCCGCTCCGCAGCAGCAAATAACATCCCGTTTTGCAGACCTGCCCACCCCATCTCATACGCCGTACGCACGAGATGACCGCTCAAACTACGGCGAAGGGGCTTCGGCACGTTGTTGTCAACAACAACAGTATGAGCAAGGCGAGGTGCCGTCCGGGCATAGGCAAGCAGGGTTTCGACGTCATCCAAGTCAAGATCGAACATTTCAGCAATGTCGATGCTGTCAATGCCGTCTTCCCAGGACTCCACGATTTGATCGCCACCTAGCTTTTCCGGGTCACGCTCAGTGATGGGGCCGTTGGACCAGTCGATGCCTGTCATGGTTCCCTCGCTTGCCTGTTCGCTTACGCCCGCTTGCTTTCCCACGGCGCAACTTCTAGCCTTTGAGTTCTGCCCTGGGGGGAACACGATGGTGCTGGATATTGCAACGAAGCAACAGCTACTCGACGCCGCAACCGCCGTCGCCGCACAGGCCTATGCACCGTACAGTCGCTTCTACGTGGGTGCCGCCGTGCTGCTGCGGAGCGGCGCCATCGTCGCGGGCTGCAACGTGGAAAATGCCAGCTACCGCCTCACCTGCTGCGCGGAACAGACCGCTATCGCACGTGCCGTCGCCCAGCACGGGCCCGACCTTCGCATCGTTGCGGTTGCGGTGGCGAATCTCGATCCGGCCATCGCCTGCGCGCCCTGCGGTGCCTGCCGCCAGACCATCGCGGAGTTCGCCGCACTCGACTGCCCCATCCTTTACCCAGACGGCACCGGCAACACCATCGTGTGCGCCCTCTGCGACCTGCTGCCGGCCTGCTTCGGCTCCGCCTCCCTAGCGGCAACGGCCTAGGTTCAAGCATGAGCGACCAAGAGATCCATCCCACCGACGTCATCCTGAAAAAACGCGATGGCCTTGAACTTACCCCCGCAGACATTCGCTCCTTCGTTACCGGTGTTGTGCGCGAAGAGATCACGCCCGCGCGCACCGCATCGCTGCTGATGGCAATCTTTCAGCGCGGCCTGACCTCGCGTGAGCTGGTGGCGCTGACCGAGGCCATGCGCACTTCGGGCGAGGTCTTCAACGCGAGCGCGCTTCAGCGATCTACCGTCGACAAGCACAGCACCGGTGGCGTGGGCGACAAGACCTCCCTGCTGATTGCGCCCATCGTCGCGGCGGCAGGGCTTGCCGTCCCCATGATCAGCGGCCGCTCGCTGGGCCACACCGGCGGCACGCTGGACAAGTTGGAAACCATTCCCGGCTACAACACGCAGCTCAGCCTGCAGCGGTTCGGCGAAGTGCTGGCAGACTGCGGCGTGAGCATGATCGGCCAAACGAAGAATCTCGTTCCCGCCGACCGCATCCTGTATGCCCTGCGCGACCATACCGGCACGGTCGAAAGCCCTAACCTTATCTGCGCCAGCATCATGAGCAAAAAACTTGCGGAAGACCTGGACGCCCTCGTGCTCGATGTGAAGACAGGGTCCGGCGCGTTTATGCCGACCGACGCCGCCAGCCGCGAACTCGCCGAGCTGCTGGTCGCGACCGGCAACCACGCCGGCACCCGCACCGTCGCGCTGCTGACCGCCATGGACGAGCCGCTGGGCCGCTTTGCCGGCAACTGGGTCGAGGTCTGGGAGTGCGTGGACGTGCTGCAGGGCCACGCACATCCGCTGTCCAAAGACATGATCACGCTCTCGCTCGAACTCTCTGCATGGATGATTCACCTGGGTGGAAAGGCCACCACGGTCGATGCCGGCCGCGCGCTTGCACGGCAGGTGCTCGACCAAGGCGCGGCCTACCAGCACTGGTTGCGCATGGTGGAACTGCACGGCGGCGACACGTCCGTCTTCGCCGACCCCGCACGACACCACAAACCCGGCGCAAGACGCGTTCTGCATGCGGAACGCGATGGCACGCTCGCCGGCATGGACTGCAAACAGGTGGGCTGGGCAGTGCAGCGGCTGGGTGCGGGACGCGAAGTTCCCGGCGGAGCCGTTTCCGCCAACGCCGGCATCGAGATGCACGTCAAAATCGGCGACCGGGTACAGGCCGGCGCACCGCTCATCACCCTGTTCGCCGATACAGCAACACAGTTGGATCAGCCCGAACACATCTTGCGGCAAACCCTGCGCTTTGTCGATACTGCCTTACCGCGCGTGCCCCTGGTGCATGCAATACTGGGCGCATAACGCCCGGTTGCATGCGTGGTACGCCGGTTCCGAACGTACGGCTTCAGGAGAGGGATGTCCCGCATGCCGCCAAGAGAGTCGCAAGTGTCCACCGCATGCCTTCTATGAATTCATCCGGCATCGATACCTCGGTCGTGATTACCACCTGCAGTCGCGCGGCGAGCCTTGCCGCCCTGCTGCAGAGCCTGTTGCCGCAGCTTGAGGCCGCGCCGTTCACGGTGGAACTTGTCGTCGTCAACGACGGATCTACCGATAACACCGCAGAGGTGCTGCAGCAGTTTTCTCTGCAGACCAGGGTTCCACTGCGCGTGGTGGCAGGCAGCAGCAGCGGTGTGGCCGCGGCACGCAACGTGGGCCTGCAGGCGGCATATGGCCGCTGGATCGCAAGCTGCGACGACGACCAGATCGCGCTTCCCGGCTGGCTGACGTGCCTGCGCCAGGCGGCGGACGACACCGGCGCGGACGTGGTAGGCGGATCGCTCACGCTGCACCTGCCGCCGCCGTTTGAGATCGCCGACTACGGTCCGCGCGCCCAACGGCTGCTCGGGCATGTCACCCCCGTCGGCGGCGTGCGCGCCTATCCACCGGGACACGCACCCGCGACCTGCAACGTGCTGATGCGGAAGGACGCGATGCGCCGGCTTGGCGGCTATGACGTGCGCTTTACCGAGGGTGGCGAAGATGTCGACCTGTTTGTGCGCGCGGCGCAGGCGGGGTCGCGCGTGGTGTATCAACCAGCCGCATGCATGCTGCACATGCTGACGCCGCGGCGGCTCACCACGGACGGCCTGCGCTGGACGGCACAGCGCGTGGGTGCCGGCGATGCTCGCATGCGGAAGCATACCGGCGGTGCCGGTCGGCTGCTGCGCTCGCTGCTGGTGAGGCAAGCGGTGCTGCTGGTGCGCGACCTGCCGCAGCTTGCGCTTGCCACGCTACGCCGCGATGTCCGCAACGCGCAGGACGTGCGCTGCAGCATCTGGTACACCCTCGGTTTGTTTCGCGCGACACCCGCAGTGCTGCGGATGCGTTCGGCTGGGCGCTCCGCATTTCTGCGAAGCATGGATTTTCGATCGCGCAACGGAGAACGCTCCGATTGATCGCCGGTTCAGTCAGTTCATCCACTTGCGGTCGTTCGGGTTTCGGCGTTCGTCTTCCGGTGAGATATAGCGGCCCTCGTTATCGAAGTGGACCTCGTGGTTGCCCTTCTTGCGCATGTAGACCTCGAACTTGCGCGCGGCGCGGCGGCGTTTGTAGCGGTAATAATCGTTCCGCAGGCCGAAGTAACGTTCCGTTGCAGCGTTCGACAACCCACGCATCGACGCGAGCCGTACATACAGGAAGGCGCAGAGGCCGCAGCACAGCTCCACCGTTGCCGTTAGCGCCTGGTGGCCCAGAATCAGCCGCGCCATGTCAACCAGCACGTAGATCGCGACCAGGTACTTGACCCGCATGCGCAACACGAACAGCAGCATGATTTCAACATCGGCAAACAGCACGCCAAACGCGACCAGCACGCCGAACAGCGGTGCAAACACGCCGAACGTCAGCTCGTACGGCATAAGCGTAAAGAGCCGGATGTGTCGGCCCAGCAGCGGCAACATGCCCAGCAGCGCGGCCAGCACGCCGCCACCGATCGACGAGACATAAAACAGCTCCGTCAGCCAGCGGGAGCCACGCGCGTCCTCCAACATCGACCCGGTAAACCACAGCGTCAACAGGCCAAACGCCGTCCCCAGAATGCCCACATTCAAAAATGAGTATGTCAGGGGCTGCCAGATCAGGCCGTGCGCCACGCGTTCCGGCGAAAGCGCCAGCGCAAGTTCCAGCCTGCTGCTGAGTGGCGGGGCGGCGAAGGACAGGATCGCGAGCACAAAAAATACCGCGACATTCGCAAGCACGAGACGGCGCGTTGCACCGCGAAACGGTGGAAGAGTCAGGGTCGTTGGTGCCGTTCCGCGCATGGGTCTATCGTACCCCCGTCGTGCAAGCGTGCGGTGAATCCATGGCCGTGGCCTTTCCCGATCCGGGTTAATACTCGAAGATGTGCGGCGCGGGATAGGTCAAGGTGCCGTCGGACCGCTGGTATGGCAGGAACAGCCGTTTGTCGCCGTTCACTGTGCTGCCCACGATGACCGTGGTGCCGAAGACGCCTGTTCCATCCGTCACGGATTTATCCACGTGGTGCGACACAATGGGGCCGACCGGCGAAAACTTCGTCCAGTCCTCGGTAAAACGGTCCAGCGAGTAGCCCTTGTACTTCTCCGGGTGCGCCTGCCAATCCTTGTCGTTGACGTAAATACCGTAAGCGCCGGCGAAGTCCTTCTTCTCCACATCGGTCAGAAAGTCGTTGACCTTGTGCTCCACGGGCAGATTGGAAAACAGCCAGCCGTGGCCAGTAATGAATCCGGCAAACGTGAGCACGACCAGCAGCGCAAACAGCACGCCCGCGGCGATGATGGCATTGCGTATCCGGTTTGCCTTGCGCTCGTCATAGGCAGGTGCATTTAACAGCGTCATGGGCGTGCAACTCCTTGCGGCGGCGTCTCCTGCAGGATCACCCTCCGTCCTGCATCATTAGACACCGAACCGCACCGGTTTGGGTTGGCTCACGTAACGCTGTTCCGATACAAGCAGCGGCACGCGCAGAACTAAAAGAACCGGCCCAGTGTGAAGACCGTCTTACGGTGGTTGTCGCTGCCCACCGCCTCGCCAAAGGTGATGGCACCGATCGGTGTTTCCGCGGCCAGGCCAAGGAAGAAATCCTGCCGCGTGATTGTCGCCGCCGACGGCGCGAACACCTGGCCGAACTCGTACGTTCCCAACACATAGATCGACTGGCCCAGCGGCGCCGGCAGTGATGCGATGCGCCGGAAGTACGCCGGCCTCAGCAGGTACATGTCCGTGCCACGGTACTCATCGTAGGCTGACGCCGCCAGCCGCAGGGGTCCGCCCAGCGTAAACCGGAACGGGTCGGCGATCGTCTTGTGGCCGAACGTGTCACCCTCGCCCGAAATGCTGAGCGTGTTGCCGTGGCCGATGTCGCGGAAGTACGCACCGTTCACCGTGATCTTCGGCGCGGCCTGGCTGCTGGTGGTGCCGTATTGCACGCCGGCACCCACGTCCAACCGCAGACCGTGCCGCGGAATCAGCGCGCGATCCTGGCCGTTGAAGCGGTAGAGCGCGCGCAACTCCTGCACGTGGCCGTTGAAATCGGGCAGGCCGTCGCCGCCGGTGGTGGTGTGCCAGCGGTTGGTGTACGCGTGCCATCCGACGCGCACTTCAGTGTAGTGCGACACGGTATAGCCCATGTCGAAACCGCCACCCGCGAGCAACTGCTGGCGCTCCGCAATGCGCTTTTGGTTGGCGTAGATGTACACCGGTGTGCGCAGAAAATAGGCGCGTGGCGCGGCAAACAGGCCGCCATAGGTCAGCCGCCGCTGGTACTCCGGCTCGAGTTCCGTCAAGAAGCCGAAGCGCAGGCGCGTCCGCAGCTCGGACCGATAACCGCCGAAGTCCTGCTCCGTCAGCACCGCATCGACAGTGGCGCGCGCCGTGCCGCCGGACTGCGCGAAGGTCGAGGTCGTCGAGACGCGCAACGGCAC
>CBAAAH010000127.1:0-7927 GCA_964658865.1 uncultured Granulicella sp. | reverse complement strand
GTTGCCCATCTGACTCATGAGGCGGCGTTGCATTTTGCCGCCGCCCTGACCCAGGCCCTTGAACATCTTGCGCATCTGGGCGTACTGCTTCAGCAGCGCGTTGACGTCTTGCACGGTCGTGCCTGATCCCATGGCGATGCGGCGACGGCGCGATCCTGAGATCAGTTCATGGTTGGCGCGCTCTTTCGCCGTCATGGAGTTGATCATGGCTTCCACGCGGTTGAGCTGGCCTTCATCGACGTGTTCGGCGGCTTGCGACAGGCCCTGGAAGGGGCCGACCGACGGGAGCATTTTGAGGATGGACTGCATGGAGCCGAGCTTCTTGATCTGGCGGAGTTGGTCGCGGAAGTCTTCGAGGGTGAAGCCGTCGCCGGAGAGGGCTTTCTTGGCGAAGTCTTCAGCCTTGCCCTTGTCGAGCTTTTCTTCCGCGCGTTCCAGCAGGGTGGCGATGTCGCCCATGCCCATAATGCGGCTGACGATGCGGTCGGGGTGGAAGGCTTCAAAGGCTTCGGGCTTTTCGCCGGTGCCGAGGAACTTGACGGGTGCGCCGGTAACATTGCGGATGCTGAGGGCCGCGCCGCCGCGGGCGTCACCATCCATTTTGGTGAGGATGACGCCGGTAATGCCGAGCTGCTTGTGGAAGGCGTCGGCGGAGTTGACGGCGTCCTGGCCGGTCATGGCGTCGGCGACGAAGAGAATTTCCGACGGATTGAGCAGGGACTTGAGGCTGCTCATTTCGGCCATAAGGGCTTCGTCGATGCCGAGGCGGCCGGCGGTGTCGACGATGAGGACGTCGTTGCCGAAGTTCTTGGCTTCACGGAAAGCCTCTTTGGCGAGGCGCTCGACGACGGATGTGCCTGTTTCGCCCTCGGCGATTTTTCCGAGGTAAATTTGCGCGCCGACGCTCTTGGCAACGATGGCGAGCTGCTCGCGCGCAGCCGGGCGGTAGACGTCGACCGAGACGAGCAGGGGGCGGTGGCCGCCTTTTTTGAGCCATGCGGCGAGCTTGCCGCTGGAAGTAGTTTTGCCGGAGCCCTGCAGGCCCGCCATGAGGATGACGGTCGGCGGCTGGGAGGCGAACTTGAAGCGCGCGGTGTCTTTGCCCAGGATTTCGACGAGTTCGTCGTGGACGATCTTGATTACCTGCTCGGTTGGGCTGAGCGCGGTGGCGACGCTGGTGCCGAGGGCCTTTTCGCGCACATGATCGATCAGGCTCTTGACGACGGTGAGGTTTACGTCGGACTCGAGAAGCGCGAGGCGAATTTCGCGCAGGGCCTCGCCGATGTTTTCCTCGGTGATGGTTCCCTGGCCGCGAAGGTTTTTGAAGGCGCGCTGAAGCTTGTCTTGCAGATTCTCAAACATGGGGTCGTCTCCACTAAAGTTTAGCAGTGTTGTTGCGACGCATTGTGTGGAGGGTCGGTCATGGTGGAGCCGTGGTTGCGGGGAACGAATGGGGAGATTGCGCCGGCGCAGCGAGCCGTGGTGCATGCGCTGGAGCTTGCCGGCGAGGACGTGCGGCGCTGGGTGTTCGCGCTTGGCCCGGCGGAACTGGAAGCTACGCCGCTGGGGCTGCCTTCCATTGGATTTCAGGTGCGCCACATTGCACGCAGCCTGGACCGGTTGTTGACGTATGCGGAGGGTCTGCGGCTGAGTAAGACGCAGATGGAGGAGTTGGCGACGGAGCCTGACGCGACCAGTGTGGACGAACTGCGGCGGCAGTTCGAGACTTCGTTGACCACTTCGATTGCGCGGGTACGGGCGTTTTCTCCGGCGCAATTTGAGCAGGTGCGCGGCGTGGGGCGCGAAAAATTGCCGACGACAGTCGTGGGTTTGCTGATCCACGTGGCGGAACACACGCAGCGGCATGTGGGGCAGGCGATTACGACGGCGAAAGTAGTGGTGGCGCTTCGGTGAAAATGCGGCAAACCTTTCGGATTGCTGCGTTGCTAGGATGGTTGGCATGGCTGAAATGACACGGGAGCAGGTGAGCGCGCAAAGTGGGACGGCCGAGGCTGTGGCCGAGGCGGCCGCGATTCTGGCGCGGTTGCGACAAGTACCGGACGGCTGCCCGTGGGATCTGGAGCAGACGCTGGACTCCATCAAGCCGCACACATTGGAAGAGGTGTACGAGGTCTTCGACGCGATCGACCGGCGGGCGTGGGATGAGTTATGCGACGAATTAGGCGACTTACTGCTGCAAGTGTTGTTTTATGCACAGATCGCGAAGGATGAGGGTCACTTCACGATGGAGGACGTCGCGCGTGGCCTGAGCGCCAAGCTGCTGCGGCGGCACCCGCATATCTTTGGCGACGTGGTGGCAACAACGGCGGACGACGTGGTGCAAACATGGGACCGGGTGAAGCAGGCGGAGAAGGCCGGCGCACCGCCAGGCGGTCTGCTGGACAGCGTGCCGTGCGCCATGCCGGGGTTGGTGGAGGCGCGCAAGCTGGGTTCGAAGGCAGCGAAGGTTGGGTTCGATTGGCCCAATTCCGATGGACTGTTCGACAAGCTGGCGGAGGAGACGGCCGAGGTGCGTGCGGAACTGGCAGCCGAAACGCCGGACACAAACCGCGTGGAAGAGGAGATGGGCGATCTGCTGTTTACGATGGTGAATCTCGCGCGACACCTGAAGGTCGATCCGGAGCAGGCGCTCAAAAAGACCAACGCGAAGTTCCGCAGGCGGTTTTTGGCGATGGAGGCTGCCGCTGGAAATGCGGATGCGTTGCGCTCTCACACTCCCGAACATCTGGAAGAGCTGTGGCGCGAGGCAAAGAAGGCCACGGCATGAGCGCGCTGCGTCTGGAGCGGCTCACGACCAACGAGGAATTCGACGCATGCGTGCAGGTGCAGCAGGCGACGTGGAACTACTCGGCGGGCGAGCAGTTCCCGCGGCGCGCATTTCTGCTGGCGGAAAAGCTGGGCGGCCACGTGCTTGGCGCGATTGATGTCGACGGCACACTTGCCGCGTTCAATCTTGCCTACCCTGGGTATCGCGACGGGACGAGCTACCTGCACTCGCAGATGCTGGCGGTGCTGCCGGCGTACCGCAACACGGGCGTGGGCCGCGCGCTGAAGCTGCGGCAGCGGGAGATTGCGCTGGAGCAGGGTATCGAGCGCATCGAGTGGACCTACGATCCGCTGGAAATTAAGAACGCCTTCTTCAATATCGAGCGGTTGGGCGCGGTGAGCCGGCGTTACGTGCGGGATTTCTATGGACCGTCGACGTCGCCGCTGCAGGGCGGTTTGCCGACGGACCGGCTGTATGCCGAGTGGTGGCTGCGCAGTGAACGCGTTGAGCGTGCGCTGACCCATGCGGTACCGCCGTCGCATATTGTTGCGACGGTGAACGTGCCGGGTAACATTTATGCGTGGAAGGCCGCAGGTGACGTGCGGGCCGCGGAAACGCAAGTGCGTGTGCGTGCGGAGTTGGAAACGGCGTTTGCGCAGGGCCTGGTCGCGACTGGATATGCGCGGTTACACGATGGCGGAGGCCAGTACCACTTATCCTTTCCATAAGTCGTTTGTACAGAGCTGAAGGTTCCTCGATGCCTCAAACGCAGGACATCGGGTACCCAGGTCGATGTAGCCCGGAGAGAACGTGATGAAGATCGATGCAGTCGTTATGCGTGAAATTCAGATGCCGTTGGCCCACCCGTTTGTCACCAGCTTCGGCAAAACGACGATGCGGCGGATGCTGCTACTCGAGGTCGAGGCGGAAGGTATGCGCGCGTGGGGCGAATGCGTGGCGGGCGAGCACCCATACTTCTCCGACGAGATGATCGACACCGCATGGACCGTTACGGAGAGCGAGTTGCTGCCCCGAATTGTGGGCAAGACGCTGGAACGTGGTGCCGACGTGCCTGCGCTACTGGACCAGGTGCGCGGGCATCGCATGGCCAAGGCCGCCGTTGAAAATGCCATGTGGGACCTAGAGGCGCAGGTGCGCGGCGTGTCGTTGGCAAAGCTGCTGGGCGGCACCCGCGAACGCATCGCGTGTGGGGTGTCGATCGGCATGCAGCCGACCATGGACGCGCAGGTGGCGAAGGTGGAAACCGAGGTGGCCGCGGGCTACCGGCGCATCAAGCTAAAGTGCCAGCCGGGTTGGGATACGGCCATGTTCGAGGCGGTTCGCAAGCGCTTTCCGGACATTGTGATGAGCTGCGACGCAAACAGCGCATACCGTCTGGATGATGCCGCGCATATCGCCACGTGGGACGAGTTCAACCTGCTGATGATTGAGCAGCCGCTATGGTACGACGACTTTTATTTCCACGCCGTGCTGCAGCGGCAGCTTAAAACGGCGATCTGCCTGGACGAAAGTATTCGCAACCACCGCGATGCCGACGCCGCGCTTTCACTTGGAAGTGGACGGATACTCAACATCAAGGTGGGTCGGGTCGGCGGATTCAGCGAGGCCATCGCCGTGCACGATGTGGCCCAGCGCCATGGCGTGCCGGTGTGGTGCGGCGGCATGCTGGAGAGCGGCATCGGCCGTGCACACAACATTGCGCTCTCGTCGCTGCCGAACTTCTCGCTGCCTGGCGATGTGTCCGCATCCCAGCGCTACTGGGCAGAGGACATTATCGAACCGGAGGTGACGGTGAGCGCGGCAGGAGAGATTTGGGTGCCGACCGGGCCGGGTCGTGGCTTTGCAGTGCGGCGTGACCGTGTGGAGACGCTCACGGTGCGCTCGGCAAGGATCACTGCCTGACCGGGTTCAGCGAGTCTTGACGGTGTCGTCCAGCAACACCTGTACGGCTTTTTCCGGGATTGGGGCGGCCAGCAGAGGTTCAATGTCCGTTGCAACCAGATCCGAGTCATAGGGCACCGTCTTAAGCATCAGTTCCCGCAGCCGCAGGTGCATGCGGATGTGCGTATAGGCATAGACCCCATCAGCGATGCGGCGCTGGTCGTACTCGATGGTGCCACCGGTGTACACGCGGGCCAGAAGGCCCATGGCGAGATCGAGATTCCGCGTGAGATTGATTTCGATGCGAATGAGGTGGTGGTCCGCTGCGTCGATCCACAGCCGGCCTTTAAGGCCACTGAGCAGGCCCTGCGCCATCGTCGTTGGCCGGTAGGCAGGGTTCGGGACGTAATCCAGCACAATCTGCCTACGGTTGTGCTGCGGCAGTTGGGGCTGGTCAGGCGTTGGGGTATACAGCATCGCGTTGGGCATGGCGTCGATGAGTTCCACGCCGAAACCAAGGAAGCGCTTGCCTTCGTGTTCCTTCTTGCGCAGGTCGCCGGATTCGATGTAGTGGGTCAGGCGATCGCGGTCCCCCTCATTTTCCGCCGTCGTCAGCGCCTGGCCATTGTGCTCTAGCAGACGCGTAACGTTTCCTCCAGCACTTTCAATGACATCACGCAGCGTGTCTTCCTTGGGATCGACACGGTGCAGATGGTATCGAAAGTGCGCTCCGGACCGTTGCAGGTATCGCAATTGCAGGTTCGCCACATCGTGGATGACCTGCTGGATCTGTGCTGCATCGGGGAGGCCGGTGGACGACTGGACGGTTGCGGGTGACGGTGCCTGGGCAAGCATGGGCAGCAACGCAGGAACGCACCATGTAATTGCCATTGCGAGGGTTGCCCAAGAATGTCTCACTGCTGCCTCGTATGACGCACGATCTGCCATTCTGGTAAGTTCCAGGCTCGTTCATTGTGTTGCACCGGAGGCTCCGATACACTCGCCGGGAGATTAAAAACCATCTTATCTTCTCGACAGCATCGTTCGCACGCGAACCAGACAGGAAGCAGGAAACCACATGAAGCCAGCAGAAGGCACCACCGTCATCGGCAAGTCTGTCACCATTCGGGGAGAGATCACGGGTTCGGAAGAGCTGTACATCGATGGCAAAATCACACTGTCTGAAAATAGGCTGACCCTGGGGCCGAATTCGCAGGTACGTGCCGAATTGCATGTGCACGACGTGGTCGTATTTGGCATTCAGGAGGGCGCGATCTTTTCTACAGGCAAGGTGGAACTGCGGCAATCGGCACGGGTGGTAGGTGACATTACAGCGGCACGGCTGTCGATTGAAGAGAGCGCAACGTTAAAGGGCAAGGTGTTGCTTGCCGGCCGTGACGGACAGGCCTGATCGAGCAGGGATCGGTCAGGGCAGGACACACTCATTCGTGGTGTGTTCTGCCCTGTGCACCAAGAGAAGGACGGAGGCGCTATGCGACTGTTTGGCGGTGGAGAGGCGCGTAGCGCAGAGGCGGCACGACGTGTCCGGGTAGAGCGGCATTCCAGCGGATGGGAAGGTCTGCAGAAGTTCCTGCGGGAGACGGAAGGGCAACGCACGCTCGACATCGGGCCCACGTCGTCGAACAACATCAATTTGCTCACCGGTATGGACCACAGTGTGTACATGGCCGACCTAGTGACGGAGGCGCAGGCCCCGCAGTGGATCGAGACCCTGCCGGATGGCACGACCGGCTTTCGAACGGACGACTTCCTCGCGGAAAACCTGCCACTCGGGCAGCGTACCTTCGACGTCGTTTTGCTTTGGGACTGCCTAGACTTTTTACCAGCCGCGGTTGTTCCTCCGACCGTGGCCCGCATTCACGATGCGATGACACCTGGCGGCAAATGCCTGGTCTTTAGCCACATTAAACAGGAGGGAACGTTCAGCCGCTATCACCTACGGCAGGACACCGCGGTGGATGTGCAGACCCTTGGCGATCTGCCGGTTCGGCAGGTGTATACCAACCGGCAGATCGAGGGTCTGTTTCACGCATATAGCGGATACAAGTTCTTTCTTGCGAAAGATAACTTGAGGGAAATTCTGGTAACGCGATAAGTTCCAGTCACCAGATCGTGCTTATTCGGTCGCAGCACAGGGGGGTTCGCGTTCAATATGCAGCGAAAAAGAACCCAGCGCTAGGCTTTGCGGCGCTCTGCCCAGCGGCGCTTCTGCGCATCGGCAATCCGCTTACGTGCTTCGGGGCTAAGAGTTCGCTTGCCGATCGTCTTCTTCGCGGAGACAGGCGTTGTAGCGAGTGGGTTCTTGCGGGGACGACCCCGCGTCGGCTTCGGTGCTGCATTTTCAGAGCCTGAACCCTGCAGTAACGTACGGGCTTGTTGTAGCTTGCTGATTTGAGCGTCGATCTCTTCGATAATCCGGCTAACTTCCAAGTATCTATCCTCCAAAAACACAATTCATTCTAAGATATCCGCAAAACGGGGATGAACCAAATAAACGCGCAGGAACGCCCTTTAGTAATTAGGTCGACGGCCCGCATGACATGCAAGTTACGCCAATGTTTCGCGCTCTTAGTTACCGCGAGTTTCCGTTAAGGAATATCCCGGGGCCTCATCGGAAATATCCTCGAAGCGTGAAGAACTTCCAAGGCCGCGACGCTGTGTGCCTTCTTCGATGTTCTGGCGAAGTTCTGTTAGGGTCACCGCGCGATCCGCCGCATACTCCGATGCGAGTTTATTAAGCGCAAAGGTGACGATGTCGGAGTGATGCAGACCCTCCATGTCGGGGTTGCGACGCAGGTTCAGCCACAATCGATGAACGAGTTGTACGTCGTTTGCGGGGATGCTGGGTGCGTGCGGACCAATGTGGAAACTCTCCGCCTCGCCGCCCGGCGGGACCACGTAGAAGGTGAACTGCCGCTTCGGTTCGGGCAATACTTCCCATGCCTGGCCCACATGGAAAGCCTGTTCCTGAGCGGTTAGCTTGCTGGAAAGACCGGAGACGACTGCAGCCACATCCAGCGAGTTTGCTGTGCGCACAATTGCGGCGAAGATATCACCCGCGGGAACGACGAGCAGGGAAATATGTTTGCCGAAGCTTTCCGCGACAGAAACCGCCTTGGTAAACAGCATCTGTTCGTGATCGCTGAAAAGCTGCTCGGAGGCATCGACGTATTCCGGTCCGCCAGCGCCCATCATGCGAGCGGCAAGGACGACGAG
>CBAAAH010000126.1:0-7985 GCA_964658865.1 uncultured Granulicella sp. | reverse complement strand
GAAGCGACTCCATCGTACTGGCCGCGGAACAAGGTGCATCGTGCTCCATCGTTGCTGCCGCGCTTGACGCAAGAACATGCCGAGAAGAGTACATGGGCGCACTCAGGATACTCAACCATTGCGCACGTACAGGCAAGACTTCTGTGCATGCCCGGCGTTGTCCAACGACAACCCTATTCGGAGGGTTATGGCCGAATAGGGGTGAAGAGGTATGGGTCAATCCGCCTACGATGCCTGTCCGTAGGTGGCGGAGGCACCGTGCTTGCGGAAGTAGTGGCGATCGAGCAAGGCCTGCGAGACACCTTCGCTGTTGGCCTTGAGCAATACGGTGCGATAAGCCATGCGCGCAACTGCCTCCAAAACGACGGCGTTGTGCGCAGCGTCATGGGCGTTTTTTCCCCAGACAAACGGCGCGTGGCCGGCGACCAGGCAGGCCGGCACGGCAAGCGGATCGACCTCGCGGCGCGGCTCGCGGAAACGCTCCACGATGGCGAGGCCGGTCTCGTGCACGTAGCGGCCGCCGATGGCCTCGTCGCTGAGCGGCGCGGTAACCGGCACCGGGCCATAGAAGTAATCGGCATGCGTGGTGCCGTAGGCCGGAATGGGCAGGCCAGCCTGCGCGAAGCTGGTCGCGTACTCCGAGTGGGTGTGCACGACCGCACCGATGCCCGGGAACTCCCGGTAGAGCAGCGTGTGCGTGTCCAAGTCGGACGAGGGACGCAGGTCGCCTTCGACGAGATTGCCGTGGAGGTCGGTGACGACCATATGCTCCGGCTTGAGTGCGTCGTAGGCCACACCCGAGGGCTTGATCACGACGAGGCCCTGTTCACGGTCGACGCCGGACGCATTGCCGAAGGTGTAAAGCACAAGGCCGCGGTGCACCAGTTCCAGGTTGGCCTCAAGGACTTCTTCGCGCAGATGCTGCAGCAGCATGGCTACTTGCCGATGCGGTAGGCCGCATCGCTCCAGGTAAGTTCACGGCGAAGCTGGTGAAGCTTCGTTTCGCTGTCGATGCGGACGAGTTCAATGCCGGCGAGTTCGGCAAAGTCTTCCATATGCTCCATGGTGAGCGCCTGGCTGAAGCCTGTGTGGTGCGCGCCGCCAGCGTAAATCCACGCGGCTGCAGCGACTTTCAGGTTTGGCTTCGGCAGCCATACCGTGCGTGCGACGGGTAGCTTCGGGAACTCCTGTTCGGGCACGATCACGTCGATCTCATTCACAATCATGCGGAAGCGGTTGCCCAAGTCCACAATGCTGGCGACGACTGCCGCGCCTGCGGGTGAGGTGAAGACCAGCCGCACCGGATCGGCCTTTCCGCCAATGCCGAGCGGATGCACCTCAAGCGATGGCTTCCCTGCCGCGATGGTCGGGCAGATCTCAAGCATGTGCGATCCAAGGATTTTGGGCGTGCCGGAAAAATCGTATGTGTAGTCCTCCATGAAGCTTGTGCCGCCGGAAAGACCCGAAGCCATCACCTTCATAATGCGGACGAGTGCTGCGGTCTTCCAGTCGCCCTCGCCGCCAAAACCGAAACCGCTCGCCATAAGCCGCTGCGTCGCGATGCCGGGCAATTGACCCAAGCCGTGCAGATCTTCAAAGGTATCGGTGAATGCACCGAAGCCGCCCTCGGTGAGGAACGCGCGCAGGCCCAGCTCAATGCGTGCCGCGACGGCGAGGGAGTCTGCCCTGTCGTGCGGTTGAGCGATGGTGTACGTGTCGCGATATTCCTGCACCAGCTTGCTCACATCGGCGTCACTGAACTGCGCCATGCGGTCGGTCAGGTCGCCGATGCCGAAGCCGGAGACGGTATAACCGAAGACTTTCTGCGCCTCGACCTTGTCGCCCTCGGTGACGGCGACGTTGCGCATGTTGTCGCCGAAACGCGCGACCTTCAACGTCTGCGACTCATTCCAGCCCAGCGCCGCACGGACCCAGGTGCCGATCTCGGCGACCGTTTCCACATCCTTCCAAAAGCCCACGACAACCTTGCGCGCCAGACGCATGCGCGCCGTAATGAAGCCGAACTCGCGGTCGCCGTGCGCGGCCTGGTTCAGGTTCATGAAGTCCATGTCGATGGTGGCGTACGGTAGTTCGCGGTTGAACTGCGTGTGCAGATGCAGGAAGGGCTTGCGCAACGCGGTCAGGCCGGCAATCCACATTTTCGCCGGGGAAAACGTATGCATCCACAGCACAAGACCGATGCACTGCTCCGCGTTATTGGCTTCGCGACACAGGCGCAGAATCTCATCAGCCGTGGTGAGCACCGGCTTGAACACCACGCGCACCGGGATGGTGGATTCGCCGTCGAGCGAGGCGGCAATCGCCTGAGAATTCTCCGCGACCTTTGCCAAGGGGCCAGGGCCGTAAAGGTGCTGGCTGCCGGTGACGAACCAAATTTCCTGCTGTGCCGCTGTTTTCATGCAATGTTCCTGGTGTTCATAGTCTGTCGAGAAACGGCGTGCGACCTGCCGCAAGAAAGCGTTTACCGCGGCAATTAGACCATAACCGGTGACAGCCAGCAAGCCGCACACCGCCTCTTCCACGGAGACGCAATGCACGTGCGTGCGGAACAAGTCTATCTGCGGTTACCGCCACGCCCACGTGTGCGCTACCCTGTTTCCAGATGGCCAGACTTCCGCGCAAGCAAGCCACAACCGACGCAAACGGCATGACCAAACCGGTGCGGCCGAGCATTACCTCGGTCGCGCGGCGTGCGGGCGTTTCCCTTGCAACCGTGTCGCGCGTGGTGAACGATCATGGCAAGGTGCAGCCTGCGCTAGTGGAGCGGGTGCGCGCCGCCATCCACGAAACCGGCTACCTGCCGGACGGTTCGGCACGCACGCTCAGTTCCGGACGTAGCCGGCTTTTTGGTGTCATCATTTCGAACCTGACGAATCCGTTTTTCCCAGAGCTGCTGCAAAGTTTCGAGGAGAAGGCGGTATCGCTGGGCTATGAGGTGCTGGTCGCGTCGACAGCATACGACTTGCAGCGCATGCACACGTGCATCAATCGCATGCTGGAGCGGAAGGTCGACGGCGTTGCCGTGATGACGTTCGGCATCGAGGGGCCGCTGCTGAACCGATTTGCAGATCACGGCGTGCCGCTGGTGTTTATGGATGCCGCGCCGAAAGGCCCCACCATGACGGCGGTTGCGGTGGACTACGACACGGGCATTCAGCAGGCGGTGCAGCACCTGGCCGTGCTCGGGCACCGCCGCATCGGCCTGGTTTCCGGCCCGGTGAGCCAGCAGTCCGTAGCCAGACGGCGAGAAGCCTTTACCCGCGCGTTTCAACGGATTCGGCTGCCTTTGCCGCCGGAGTTAGTGTTCTGCGGCGATCATTCACTGCAAAGCGGAGAAGCCGCACTGGAGAAATTCCTGGCCTTGACGCAGCCGCCTACCGCCGTGCTGTGTACCAACGATCTTTCGGCCATCGGCGTGATGCATGCGGCAGAAAATGCCGGCATTTCCGTACCGGGTGACCTATCGATCATCGGCTTCGACGGCATAGAAATCGGTGCCTACCTCGTTCCGCCTCTGACGTCGATTTTGATGTCGCGCCGAGAGATTGCAGGGGCTGCGGTGGATGCGCTGTGGAGCACCGTAAACGGTAAGCCATACGCGCCCGACATGCCGGTCCGCACGGAACTACTGGTCCGACGGACCACGGCCATTCCGAAAGGCACTTTGGACCACCTGCAGCCAATGGCGCCGAAAAAGCGCGCAGGACGCAAACAGCGAACGGTAGGTTGAAGGTTGTGGTGAGAGCGCTGGGGCTCGAACCCAGGACCAGCGCCTTAAAAGGGCGATGCTCTACCAACTGAGCTACGCTCTCACGAGTATTAGAATACGACATCCTTGAAGGAGGCGCGCCGATCTTCGCACCGTGTGGCGCAAGTCAGGACGTCGGCTTGTCTGGTGGCGGCAGGGTTGCGCAGAAATCCTGGGCAAACCGTGCGGCATAGGCCTCCGTCAGTTCGCGCACGCGTTCGGCGGAGGTGGATGCCACGATGAGGCCGGCGTGGTGTTCCTTCTCCATCTCCCACACTACCTCGGGGTCGGTGTAGGCGCTCAGGTCCGGCCGTTGCTGGCGCGCGAGGCAGATGACGGAGCCGGCGTAGTCGTGCGCGGTGACCCGTGCGGCGTAGCCCTGGCGCAGCATCAGTGCGCACTCGATGCGCGCCCATTCTACCCACGGGTTGAGGCCGCTGGAAAACTCGATCAGTTCCGCGATAAACGCACCGCCGACGCGTGCCGCCGTTTCCAGAAAGTAAAAGCGCTGGTCCGCTTCCAAATAAATCCACTCCGAATGGGTGACGCCGCTGACCATGCCAAGCGCGGGTACCAGGTCATCATCGAGCCGGCTCAGTTCATGCGCGCGCGGGCTGTCGCGCGGCACGGTGCGCGTGGTGAAGACGCCACCGTGCTGCATCAGTGCCATGGGCGGCGCGCCGTACTGGTGCACGGCCTGCACTTCCACCTTGCGGTTCCAGGTGATGGAATCGACGTGGAAGATGTCGCCGGGGATGAAGCGCTCCATCAGAAAGTCCGCGGTGCGATCGCCCAGCTCCTCCAGGTTGCTTCGGAGGTCGGCCTGGTCGCGCACGGTGCGGATGCCGATCGCCGACGCGCTGGTACGCGGCTTGAGCAGCCACGGTCCCGGAGTCTCTGCCATGAAGTGATGCAGGTCCTGGTGGTTGAGCGCCGACACGAACTCCGGTACGGCAAATCCGGCACGACTGGCGGCAACGCGCATGGCAAGCTTGTCGCGAAAATGGCGGGTCGTGGTCTGGCCCATGCCGGGCAGGCGCAAGTCCTCGCGCACCAGCGCTGCGGCCTCCAGATCAAACTCATCCAGAGCAACCACGCGGACGATGTGGTGATGCCGTGCGAGCAGGCGTACCTGGCGCAGAATGTCTTCGGGGGTGGCGTCGTCGGCCATGGTGTGCAGCTCGAAAAGGCGCTCACGAGGCCAGAGTCCGTCACGATGCTTTTGTGCTGTCAGCAGGATGACCTGCACGCCCTGATCGGCCGCGGCAGTCAGAAAAGCCTGGCCTTTTTCATAGCTGGCGATGCAGAGCAGAACGCCGGCCGAGGCTGCGTCGCGTTCAGGCATGGCGAGAATCTCCGATCATTTTTTTGACGATGTTGGTGGTGGAGAAGCCATCGACGGTAGGCACGATCTCGACCCTGCCGCCGTAGGCCAGCACCTCTTCGTGGCCGACGACCGTCTGCACGCTGTAGTCGCCCCCTTTGACCAGTACGGAGGGCTTTAACGCACGAATCAGATCGAGCGGCGTGGGCTCGTCGAAGAGCGTGACGAGGTCGACCGCGGCAAGGGCGGCCATCACCTTGGCGCGCTCCGCCTCGCCGACGATGGGTCGCGTGGGGCCTTTCAGGCGGCTGACGGACGCATCGGTGTTCAGACCGACAATGAGCTTGGAGCCGAAGCGCAGGCAATCTTCCAGCAGCGTAATGTGGCCGACGTGAATCAGGTCGAAGCAACCATTGGTGAAGACAATGGTTTCGCCAGCGTCGCGCCATTCCTTCACGCGGGCGACGGCACGCTCACGGGTCAACACTTTTTCCGTTGAGGTAACGGCGGCGGAGCGAGTGAGCTGCGCAACGATCTCCGCCGCCGTTACCGGAACGGTGCCGATCTTGGCGACAACGATGCCTGCCGCGAGATTTGCAAGTTCCAGGGCGGATTGCAGTTGCAGCCCACCGGCAAGCGATGCGGCGAGCGTTGCGATGACGGTGTCTCCAGCACCGGAGACATCGAAAACCTCGCGCGCTTTTGCGGCGGAGTGCAGATCCGCCCCGCCGGGCTGCACCACGCGGATTCCCCGCTCGCTCATGGTGACGGTCAGGAAGTCGATTCCGAGCGGGGCAAGCAGGCCGCGCGCGCCGGCAAGCAGGCCGTCGACATCATGCGCTGGAATCCCGGTTGCAAGCGAGAGCTCATTCAGGTTGGGGCAGATGGTGGTCGCGCCTGCATAACGGGAAAGATCGCGCGCCTTGGGATCGACAAATACGGGAATGCCGCGAGCGCGGGCAGCGTCGATGACCGCACGGCACAAATCCTCGGTGAGGGTGCCCTTCGCATAGTCCGACAGAATGACGGCGTGGGCCGTAGGCAACACCTGAAGCGCGGCAGCGGTAATGGCGGTGGTTTCGTGCTGCGCGAAGCGATCGCGGCTTTCCACGTCCAGCCGCAGCAGTTGCTGGGTGCGGCTCACGACGCGGGTTTTAGTGATGGTGGGCAGCGCGCACGCGACAAGCGGCACGGTATCGACACCGGCCTGCCCGACTGCGCGGCGCAACGCTTCGCCAGCTTCGTCGGCACCCACGGCGCCGCACAGCAGGGTTTGTACGCCGAGCCCGGCCAGGTTCATGGCGACATTGGCCGCGCCGCCGGGGCGGTCGTAGTTGCCGGACTGGCGCAGTACCGGAACGGGCGCTTCGGGTGAAATTCGGTCTACATCGCCGGTGATATACCGGTCGAGCATGACGTCGCCGACGACGAGCACGCGGAGTTCGGCGAAGTCGTGTTCCAGTAAGTTTAAGACTCGGGAAAGCTCAGGCAACATGCATCGATTCCACGGAATGGGATTGGGCTTGGGCTTGGAGGATAGCAGGCGTCGTTTGCAGGGATGCGTGGACGGCGGCGATCATCTCCTGCACGGTAATAGAAAGAATGCACTTTTTACGTTGTTCGATACAGGTTTCCAGCCCGCATCCCCAGCAATCCACCCGGTGGTAAACGACCTGGTGCGGTGCGCTGACGGGGAACCAGGTACGCGGCCGATTGCGCGCCGCGAACACCGAAACGGTGGGCGTGCCGACGACCGCGGCAAGGTGCATGGGACCGCTGTCGTGGCCGATGAAGAGTTGTGCCCCGGCAAAGGTGGCGGCGGTTTCACGCGGGGAAAGCTGGCCGCACAGGTTGATCGCCAGACCCGCTCCGGGAACGTCGCGCCATCCCTGTGCTGCGGCTTCGGTCGCGTGCGCTTCTTCTGGAGCACCGGCCAGCAGAAGGCCACGATCGGGGTAAGCACGCGCAAGCTCCTGCAAAAAAGCTCGCCAGTTTGGAACGCCCCAGTCCTTTGCCTGCACCTTTGTGCCCACGCTGACGGCGAAGTATGGCCGCCCATTGAGCGGCTGCGTTGCGGCAGCGGCACGGGCGATCTCCTGCGCGTTCAGGCGAAGATCCCACGCGTCGCGGGTATGCACCTGAGCGTCACCCAGCGCGTCCAGCGTGCGTGCAAGACGATAGGATTCCGGTTCAAAGGTACCGTCCGGCAGGACACGCTGCTCCTCGCATTCCTGCGGCGAACGCGGCAGACCCACGATGCGGCGCGCACCGGCCAGGCGCAGGAACAGCGCATCACGACGAGCCGCTTTGAAGTTGTGCGTTGCCTTGAGATAGACCACGACCTGGGGCGCAAAGCGGCGCAGACGCAACAGGGTGGCCAGCAGCTTTGCCGGTTGGCGCAAGCCGACGGGATAGTGCTGATAGCTATGAATCAGGCCCGAATCGCCCAGTACAGCAGCGGCGGCGGGCGCGCGTGAAGCGACCGGGATATTCGTGAGCATACGGCGTTGGGCATTGGGAAACACGCGTGCTACGAGATGAAAGCTGGGCAGCGCGACCAGCGTATCGCCAAGGCTGCCGAGCCGGTACACCAGCACGCGCTCTACATCCGGCTCAATGCAGACGGAATCGAATGCACGTGTCGTTTCGGCGTGCCCTGCCGGTGCGCCGAACGGCGGCAGGAGGACGCGGTGCTTCTCCCGCTTGCCTGTGGCCGGTACACTCATGGTCAACATGCTACAGGACAACAAGTCGGCGCCGGCCGATAGAAGCCCGGCGCACGCATCTTCCGCAACAGGGCTCGACGTTGGCGGCTGGGTCGCCGCCATGGACGAGGCGACGGAACGCTGGCATCGCGAGACGACTACCGCAGTGCCCGGCAGCCTCGTGCTG
>CBAAAH010000125.1:0-7992 GCA_964658865.1 uncultured Granulicella sp. | reverse complement strand
CCCGGACCGTAGAGTTTCTTGTTGCTCAGCACACCGGCACCGCCACCAAGAATGACGTTCGGCCCCACAAGCGCGTGCTCGCCGATGCCGACCTGGCCGCCCAGGATCGCACCGTCTTCCACCACGGTGGAACCGCTGATGCCGGTTTGCGCCGCGAGGATCACATTGCGGCCGATACGGCAGTTATGCGCGATATGCACGAGATTATCGATCTTTGTACCGGCACCGATGCGGGTTTCTCCCAGCGCGCCGCGGTCGATTGTGCTGTTCGCGCCGACATCCACGTCGTCTTCGATCACGAGGGTTCCCTGCTGCGGAAAGAGCACGTACGCGCCTTCCGGCCGGCGTGCGTACCCGAACCCGAATGCCCCGAGCACCGCACCGGACTGCACGGAGACACGCTTACCCAGGGTAATGTCGGCTTCCAGCACGACGCGTGCACCCAGAACAGTGTCCGCGCCCACACGCACACCCGCACCAATCACGGTGCCCGGGCCAACCGTTACCGTCCCATCCAGCGTGGCGCTCGGGTCGACCACCGCCGTGGGGTGAATGGAGGGTTCGGGGCGCGGCCGCAGGTGCGCTGCAACGATGCTGAATGCGAGCCGCGGCTCCGCGACGAACAGCAGCCGATCCAATCCGGCACCCGGCGCCAAGTTCGGTTTCGTCAGGATGAGGCCCGCGCTGGACGCAAGGGCCTCTTCCAGCGTCGCAGCCGAGCCGGCAAATACGACCGAAGAGGACGTCGCCGTCTCGATGGAGGCGACCCGATCGATCTGCACCGCAGTGCTGCGACCCGCGTTCGGAGCCAGCCCAAGCCACTCTGCGATTTCTTCCGTGCCTGCCATCGCCGCGATCTCCCTGCTCGATGCTATCGCGTATAGATGGGCGGCTCACCCGCGGGCCGTGTTTTCCAACGGCGATGCAGCCACAGCCATTGGCCAGGATTGCGGCGTACATAGTCCTCGGTTACGCGGGCAAACAGGGCCGTGTTGGCGGCGGCATCAGCCTCCGCATCCTCCGTCGCCGCCAACTCCAGTTCAGGGCCAAAGTGCAGCACATATCGCTGCTCCTCGCCGTTCCAAAGCAGAAAGCCGGGGACAACAGAGGCCCCGGTCTTGCGTGCGACCCTTGCAAGACCGCTTGCCGTGCAGGCCTGCTCGCCGAAAAATGGCACAAACAACCCCTGGGGCGGCGTCATGTTCGTATCCATCAGAATGCCGACAGTTTCGCCCGCGTGCATTGCGCGCAGCAGGGCCCGCGCAAAATCGTCTTTGTGCAGGATGAAGTTTCCGTGTCGGCAACGGATGCCGTTGACCAGTTCATCGACCAGCGGGTTATCGAGCCGGCGAATGACCATGCCCATCGGGTAGCCGAGCAGAGAATGCACAAAGCTGGAGAGTTCCCACGCGCCCAGGTGACCGGTCAGCACCAGCACACCGCGCCCTTTCGCCCGTGCGGCAAGGTAGTGGTCCAGGCCGTCGTAGCGCATCACCTCACGCCGCACACGGTCGGCGCTATACCGGCGCATCTGTGCAAATTCCGCAAGCAGCCAGCCAAGGCTGCGGTACTGCTGCCGTAGCAGTGTCTCGCGTTCGGCAAAGGATGCCTCCGGAAAGGCAATCTGCAGGTTGCGGTGACCAAAGCGATTAAGCCTGCCCAGCACAGGGGCCAGCGCATGGGCCAGAGCGGCACCTACCGCACGGGCGAGGCGGCGCGGCATCGCTCCCAGCGCGCCCAACAGCAGACGGATCAAGACATACTCCAGGCGATCCTTCACCGTTATCGCTCGACCGTCCGCGCTTCCACTGTTCCGCACACCTTAGTGTAGCCATGCTGGCGGGATGAATCTTTGACAAACGCACGAAAGCCTCCCGTCTGGGGAGGCTTTCGATTTACGGTGAAGCAACTACCTGGTGACTTTACGGAAATACTGCGCCACGGTGCGAACGAACGGCTTGGCATCTACGGGCGTCGGGACAGCTCCGTCCAGCACCGTCTTGTAGGGAACATTGGCACCGTAGAAATCACGCATTGCGTCTTCATCATCCGACAATACGGTACCGTCCAGATCGACGCCAGCGAACAGTCCCTTTGACCGCGACCACGTCAGGAACTCGGCATTAAGCTTCCAATCGGTACCGGCCTGTGCATTGCGACCTACGGGACCCGCCGCCGCCGCCGCGTCGCCACCGATCTTGAACTTGCTGGACAGCATGTGCTGCACGCTCTGGTGATTGGTTCCCACCAGAATCAGGTCGGTTGATTGACCACCAATCTGGAAACCAAAGCTGCCACCGGTCAGCATCACGAACACAGGTGCCGACCAGCCCTTGGAGGTTTTGCAGGTGGCCGCACCCTTACCGTACTGCGCGCCGACCAGGAATGCGCCCTTTTTGTAGGCGGGAATGACGACGACGCACTCAGCCTGCGACAGGATCTGGTCGGGAATGGCCTTATCCGGTGTCGACATGATCTCGGTCAGTACATTCTTCGAGTTGGTCAGGCGCTCATCGAGCTTGGCTTTGCTTTCTGCCTGTACACCCACCGCCCCGGCTACCATCATCACTGCGCATACTGCCGCTGCTGCTCGCTTCATGTTCCACTCCCTCAAAAATCTTTGCCGGCGTTGAGCGCCCCGCATATGTGGAGAGATGTCGCTTTATGGCCTGAAGTTGTGCTGTGCCTGAACGTAATGTCTTCTGGGTGACAGCCGTGCACGTTTGCGGAAGCTCAGCGTTCGCAGGCGGGATCGCCACGTCGAAAGGAAAAGGGTGAACATATGTTCGGGCCGAGGTCAAAAAAATGGGGGCTGAACCAGGCCGACAATGCCGACAAAGTCCAGCCCCTCTTCTCCCAGGTCTGTGTTACATAAACTAAGCATGGGCGGGGCAAACTCTCGCGACAAGTTACGGAGTACTGCAGCAATCCGTAATGCGCAGGAGTTACTTATTTGCAAACACAGCTACGCGTTCGATGGTCGTCATTATCTTATTGAAAAAGAAAGCGATCGATCGCACGAACGGTAAGTGCAACGCGGTTGTGAACACCGGTTTTCCTCAGCAGTCTGCCGACAACGCTGTGCACTGTTCTTGGGCTTATCTCGAGTGAGGCGGCAATTTCGCGGTCGGCTTGTCCGGTGACCAGCAATTCCAAAACCTGGCGCTCTCGCGGGGTAAACCGCGGGGAGGCTGCGGGAATGCTGAACTGTCCGGGAGAGTAGGTATCGATCAGGCTGGCCAGCACCTTGCGCGGTGCCCAAATCGATCCGTCCGCAATGATGGTGACGGCGGTGATGATTTCTTCCGGAGAGGCCGTGTGTGACAGATATCCCTTTGCGCCTGCGGCCACAACCCGTCCAATAAACGATGGGTCATTGCTTTCGCCAAAGACGAGCAGACGTAGAGCCGGTCGTGCACGCCGATAGGCGGCCATAATGTCGAGAAGTTGTGCCGTTGCGTCGATGAGCACCATGGTCAGTGCAGAGTCGCGCACGGCGTCGGTCGGCGTCATGGGTACAAGGTCGGCCAGGCTGTGAAGGAGCGAGACGAACCCTTCCACTCGCACAGGGTCACCGCACACGGTGCCGATGCGCAACCGCGGCCCGGCATAGGCGGCGCTTGCGCGGGTTCCCTGCTCTTGAGGCTGGGAAAGGTGGGCCATGGTGGCGGACGACAACTAAAGCTTTGGCAGCGTTATGCCGACCTGCCCTTGATACTTACCGGCACGGTCGGCGTAGCTGGTTTCACATACCTGATCCGATTGGAAGAACAGGATCTGGCAGAGACCCTCGTTGGCGTAAATCTTTGCCGGCAACGGAGTGGTATTGGAGATTTCCAGGGTCACGAAGCCTTCCCATTCGGGTTCAAATGGTGTGACATTCACAATAATTCCGCAGCGAGCATAGGTCGATTTGCCTACGCATAGCGTAAGAACATCGCGGGGAATGCGAAAATATTCAATCGAGCGGGCAAGGGCAAAGCTGTTCGGTGGAACGATCACACTATTGGACTGCACCGCCACGAACGAGCGCTCGTCAAACGCCTTTGGATCGATGATGGCACTGTTGACGTTGGTGAAGATCTTGAATTCGTCGGACACGCGCAGATCATAGCCGTAGGAGGACAAACCATAGGAAATGACGCCGGCGCGTACCTGCTTTTCGCTGAATGGCTCAATCATGCCGGCTCGCGCTTTTTCACGAATCCAGATGTCACTCTTGATGGACATTGCTCTCCTTGGAACATGCTCCTGGGTTGTCGATGTTCGGGCCTACAGTGTACGCCACGTTCCAGCGCCGGTCGCAATGTCAACGGTTGACGCAAACCGAACACGTGCATATAGTCGCAGGAAAGGGAAAAGGTTCACATTTGATCAAACAGGATTTGATCCAACGGGTTGTGGACCGCACTGGCCTGCCACGTACCAAGGCGGAACAGGCGGTAGAGACCGTATTCCAGCGCATGAAAAGCGCACTGGTCGCAGGCGACCGCATCGAGCTCCGGGGTTTTGGCGTTTTTACCATCAAGCCACGGAAGACGGGCATCGGCCGCAATCCCAGGACCGGAACCGAAGTGGACATTGCACCAGGAAGCGCCGTGCGCTTTAAGCCCGGGCGAGAGCTGCAGACGCTGAGCAACGACGGCGTCACAAGCAAGAACACAACGAAATCCGTCAGGAAATCCAAGGCCGACGAATCGGGCGACGCCTAGGCATCCATGCAGTAGATTTTGCCAGGGTATATCAATCTTTCGTTCCGTTCAGGCACGGGAATGTCGCGAGCCTGAACTCCATCTTCCGCAGAGTCCTGTTCCTCGCCCAGGCAATGGTGGGCCTTGCTTAGGCGCAGGGCAGTTCTTCGGCCAGCAGGTAGCAAAACAGGGCGCAGGTTGCGGTAAGCGTCACAGAAATCAGGATCGGCATGGTGCATCTCCGGGCAGGATTCTGCCTGCCCGGATTATCGGCGTGCGTCGAAAACCCTTGAGTCTCGGGAGTTCAGTTTTCACCGCATATGCCGATACAGAGTGCAGGCCCAAGGCCTGGAGCTTGCTTTGACCGTCACTGCGCCCTTGCTCACCCCTGTTCCTGCTCGCCGGCAGACGCTGCGTCGTTTGGGAAGGATGACCGGACTGCCCTTGATGTTGGATCGGGCGATGTCGCTGACAACGTTAGCGGCAGCGGCGTTTGCGCTGCTGGTGTTCTGCTGGGTGCCGAAGAATATCGCCGACCCGGACATCTGGTGGCACCTGCGCGATGCGGCGATACAGGCTTCCATGCACGGCTGGCTGCATGCCGACCAGTTCTCGTCGACGGCGCGCGGAGCCGCGTGGATCGACCACGAGTGGCTGGCGGAGGTGCCTTTTGCCCTCGGCTGGCGGTGGGCCGGACCGCAGGGTGTGCTGCTGGTGGGCTGCGCTGTAACGGAAGCGGTGCTGCTGCTGACATTTCTGCTGACCTGGCGATTGACGAAGAATCTTGCATGGACCATGGTCTTCAGCACCCTTGCGGCTATGGATGCAACCGTGTCGTTTGGGCCGAGGACGCTGCTGTTTGGCTGGTTTTGCTTGAATGTGGAACTGCTGCTCCTGGAGCGTTGGTATAGCGGCAGGCTGCGCGAGCGCACGGCGCTTTGGGCGTTTCCGGTGCTGTTTGCCGTGTGGATCAACCTGCATGGATCGTGGCTGATCGGCATGGTGCTGCTGGGTGGCTTTCTGGGCTGCCGCGCCGTCACGCGCATGTCGGAACGGCCCTGGGCGGCGCGGTTGTGCATGTCGTCGCTCCATCACATGGTGGAGTGGCCGCGGCGGCGTGACCGTGCGCTGTGGCAGGCAATGGGCTTGTCGGTACTGGCGTTGTTGGTGAATCCGTATGGTTGGCGGCTGATCGCGTACCCCTTTGACCTTGCGCTGAACCAGACGCTAAACGTGGCTACGGTCGAAGAGTGGCATTCGCTCGACTTTCACACACCGCGCGCAAAAATTTTCCTTTGCATGTTACTGGTGCTGTTTGCCGTGCAGTTGCTGCGGCGGACGCGCTGGGCGCTGCATGAGTTGTTTTTTGTCGCGGTCGGGGTGTATGCGGCGTTTGCGTATTCGCGCTTTCTGTTTCTCGCGGGCTTGCTGGTGTGTCCGATCGCCGCTAGGCAGGTAGCTGCCTGCTGGGTTGCACACCGGCAACAAGCCCAGCCGGAAGGCACGCCGGGATGGCGCGGCCTGGTGCATGCTGCGCTGATTGCGGCCATGATCCCGGTGGCTGTGGCGCGCTTCCCTTCGCAGAAGGCCATGCTCGACGCGGAAACGGCATACCCGCGGCAAGCCCTCGCGATGCTGCGCGGATTTCAACCGGACGGTCCAGTATTCAACGAGTACACGTGGGGCGGCTTTCTGGAGTGGCACGCGCCGCAGATGCCGGTCTTTATCGATCCGCGGATGGATATCTTTGAGCGCAACGGCACGCTGCAGGATTACCTGGATGTGGTGCGGCTAAAACGACCGACAGAGGTGCTGGGCCGGTACCACGTGCGCTATGTGCTGTTTGGGCGCGACACGCCGCTGGTCCTGCTTCTAAAAGCGACGCATGAGTGGCAGGTTCGCTACGAAGATGCGACCACCACGCTGCTGGAACGGCGTTCTGCCGGAACGCCACAGGCGGCAACAAGCCGATGAGCACAGTCTTGCCGGCGTTGGCGATGCAGCGGTCAAGTCATCGCCAACGCCTAAAAGAAAACACCGGGGGCGTGTGGGCAGTAGTGCTGAATGGCGCGGCGACCCTGCACGCGGTGTGGTTTTACCTGGCCTACGTGAAGTGTTACCTGGACCTGACCTGCTACGAAATCGGTACTGCGCATACGCCATATCAGTACCGTTTGCTGCTGATGCCGCCGCTGCGTTGGGCACATCAATCCCCCGCGTGTGTGCGCCTGGCGGCAGGGCTGTCGCACCTGCACGCTTGGTTTCCGAGGGGTGTGCGGCCGGAGTCGCTGGTGGAGTTTCCGGTGGATGTGGCGGCGGTCGCGGTTGCCGGCCTGGTAACTCGGCGTATCTACCTTGCGGCAAGCCGCACAGGACTGCTGGCACCGGCGGTGTATCCGCTAACGCTGCTCATGATCGTCGTGACCTACACGCTGGGTACGATGTACCGGCTTCGGTTTGTCTATGACCTGCCGAGCCTGGGTTTTTTCGCGGCAGGCATGTTTCTACTGTACTTTCGGCGACCGTGGTGGCAGTTCTGCGTGCTGTTTGCGGTGGCCACCGTCAACCGTGAAACGACGCTGTTTCTGCTGGTCATGTTTATGATGGCGTGCTGGCTGCGGGTGCACGACGCCGGCGCAGTGCGGCGACCTTGGCGGCACGGGCTTTGCCTGAGGCGGTGGGATGCACTGCTTGTTGCGGCGTTGTTCGCGGCGTGGTGCGGTTGGCACGTTTGGGTAGTGCACCGGTTTGCGGCGAACGGGTCGGAAAGCTGGAGTCGGACGTGGCTGAATCTCAAGCTGCTGCTGGTGCCCGCGTCGTGGCTGCAGTTGATGAGTTGCTTCGCGTTCTGCGGGCCGCTGCTGCTGCTGTGGCGAAAGCGTGTGCACGACCGTGTGCTGCGGCTGTGGCTCTGGGTAATTCCGGCATGGTTTGTCTTTATGCTGCACTACGGCCTGCTGCTTGAAAACCGTATCTTTGGCGAGCTGATTCCGCTTGTGGCCTGCTGCGTAGCGTTGGGCGCGGAAGATGCCCTGTGCCGTCGTATAGAACATTCCCTCCAGCGGAAGGGAAACCAGTCAAAGGATGGCGGCAGCCTGAAAAGTTCAGGCATGGTTTGACGCAGGGTTCCCTGCTTGATATAACTGATTTGCGAGTCGAGCCGGCGCCCGCCCGCCGGCACCTCGTGCTTCATCTTTTGAGTGGTCTGTTTCTCACTCAGATTGTTCCGCAGTAGCTCAATGGCAGAGCATTCGGCTGTTAACCGAAGGGTTGTAGGTTCGAGTCCTACCTGCGGAGCCAA
>CBAAAH010000124.1:0-8030 GCA_964658865.1 uncultured Granulicella sp. | reverse complement strand
CGAACTGGAAGGTGTGGCCAGCCTCTCCCACGGCCTAAACCTGCACGCCAGCTACACCCTTACGGCAACCAACGTGAACACCGCGCCGGAGGCCCCGCTCTCCGTCAACACCTGGTTGCCGCAGACGCCGCGCAATCAGGTCAGCGGCCTGGCCGACTACACCCAGCGTGGTGGCCGCTTTGCGGGTCTCGGGGGGAACTTCGGCGTGCGTTTCGTCGGTGCAAACTTCAGCAATGCACCCGCGGTCGCCGGTGATCCGAATAGCTTTTACATTCCGAACTACACGCTGCTCGATGCCGGCCTGCGCTTCGGTTACCGCCACACGCTATTCGCAGTCAATGCAACCAACCTTACCGACAAACGGTATGTTGCCACCTGCAGCAGCCTGAGTTACTGCTACTACGGCTATGCGCGCAACGTCATTGGCTCCGCCAAATACCATTTCTAACCCTGAAACCGAGCACCCGGATTCGGAACAGATCCGGGTGCCCACCTTCACCGCGCTTTTTGCGGTTAAGGCGGGATCGGATCACCGGAACTTCAACGGAACGATAGAAACCCATCTTTCTGAAACCACGAAACTGACGACTCACAACCTCCATGCCCTTCCTCACCGACTTCGTGTACCACCCGCGCAAGCTCTTTCTGCGGCGTGCGCTGTTTCAGGTCCATCTCTGGCTCGGCATCCTGCTGTCCTTGTACGTCGCGCTCATCGGTCTGTCCGGCTCGGCGCTGGTGTTTGAAGATGAATTCCGCGCCCATGCCACGCGCGACCTGCACGCCGATTCCGCGCACCTGGCCAGCGCACAACAGGTACTCGCTGCAGCGCAAAAGGCTTACCCGGACGAAAATCCCACGTATCTCATGTGGCCGTCCGAGACGACGCCGGCCTACACGCTGTACCTGCGCAATGCAAAAAACATTCAGCGCACCGTGCTTGCCGATGCCGCCGACGGGCACCTGCTGACGGGCCGGCCGAAACTTTTTCTCGACACGGTTCACGAGTTCCACGTCTACCTGCTGCTCGGCGAGAGCGGCTTCGTCATCAACTGCATTGCCGGCATCGGCCTGCTGGTGCTTGCGCTCACGGGTGCCGTATTGTGGTGGCCCGGCCTGCGCCTGTGGCTGCGCGGCTTCCGTCTCCATCTGCGCGGCAACTGGAAGCGCATCAACTACGACAGCCACAACCTCATCGGCATTCTGACGCTGGCCATCGTGTCGTTCTGGGGCTTTACGGCCATCGATTTCTTGTGGCCCGCGCAAACGGCAAAGGCCGTCGCCTTCGTCTCGCCCCTGCGCGGCATGCAGGAGCCGGTCGCGCCCAACACGCCGAAATCCTCAGGAAACGTCGATTCGGCCGCTGTCCTCGCATCCGCCCTTACCCAAGTCCGCACGCTGAACCCGACCGGGTTTCTCTCCGGCATCGCTCTTCCAGAGCGCAAGGCCGGCAACATCGTTGCCTACGTCGATACCCGCGCGCCCGGCGACTACTCCCACCGCGACATCCACACCTTCGACGGTGCCACTGGCCGCCTGCTCACCACCTGGCACTACGGCCAGAACCACACGCTGGGCGACTGGATTCTGTGGCTCGTGTACCCGCTGCACTTCGGCAAGCTGTGGGGCATGCCCGTCAAAATCGCGTGGTGCCTGCTCGGCCTCAGCCTGCCCATGCTGTCCGTCACCGGCCTGCTCATGTACTGGAACCGCTACCTCGGCAAACGCTGGCAGCGCCTTACCGCTTGACATGCGTAAACGATGGGTTCCCCGTGTCTCGCATTGAGACGTCGATTCCCACTGGAACAAAGCCTCCGCCGTCTCAACGCCAGCCATCGCATACACTCCACGCATGGGCCCGATTCGCTTTGAAGGCGTCCGCTTCATAATCTATTCCGAGGACCATCTGCCGGCGCATGTGCATTGCAATTATGTCGGCGTCGAAATCATCGTGGAACTCATTGGCAGTCCTGACCCGACCGCTGCCCTTGCGCGCAGAAGGGATGCGGTTCGCCCGTTCAATGCAAAGCAGTCGGACGTCAATTACCTTTTGCGGATGGCAGAGGATCACGCAGAGGAACTACTATCGTTCTGGAGACGAATTCATGGCTAAGGCAAGGATCATTACCACGGACGAGGAGATCGACGCGGCATTGGAGCAAGCGAAGCTGCTTGAAGATGAAGTCCTTGCGCGCAGCGTAGAGTACGTGGCCTCGCACAATGTACTCGTGCTCACGCTTACCAACGCTCGTCGTCTTTTGCTTCCCGTGGAAGATCTGCAGGGATTGCAGAACGCCACACCGACGCAACTTGCCCAGGCTGAAATTCTAAGACCTGGCTCCAGTCTGCATTTCGAAGAACTTGATGCTGACTTCTATGTCCCATCCCTGATCAAAGGCATCTACGGCAACCAGCGCTGGATGCAGCAACTGGATGCCCGTAAACCGCAAGCCGCCTGAGCGAATTATCGCGCGTCCTTGTCCACCACGCCGCCCTTCATCACAAACGCCACCTTCTCCAGCGCCTCCACGTGTTTCAAGGGGTCTGCCGACACGGCGATCAAATCCGCGTAGTGCCCCGCGGTCAACTCGCCGACATCGCTGGAGCGGCCGATCAAATCCGCAGCATGCACCGTTGCTGCCTGCACTGCTTCGGCCGGCGTCATGCCGTACATCACCATGTAGTGGAACTGCTTCGCATCGTCGCCATGCGGATACACCGCCGCTGGCCTTCGATTACCAGTACGGCACCGTTTACATACCTGCCGGCGTGGCTGTCGAACATCTTTTCCGCACGGACGTACTCGACGGCAGGCGCGGTCTGTGCAACGGCACAACAGGCCGCTGCGGCAAGCACGGCGGCAACGGAACAGGACAGAAAACGTGACATGCGCGGTGGCCTTCGCGAAAGAAATTTGAGTGTGTTTCCAAAGGCTAACCCACGGGAGGAATGCTTGCCCCAGAAGTGTTGCAAGCCGCTCGTTTCCGCATGGGCTGACCCGCGATCCAGCGAAGAAGGAGTGCGGCAAAAACAGGGACAGGGGGGGTAGGACCTCGGCTCAGCGTGTTTCCAAGCCTGCCTCAAGCGGCCAAGCCCATTGTGGCTCAACCTCATGCGGCACGGCCGCAGCCTTTTCCACGGCAAAGGGATGCCGCGCCGCAAGGTAGAACATCCGCAGCAACAGCCCGCCTTGAATCAGCCCGCCAAACAGGAAGAGCCGACGCTCCGTCAGCAGCATGAACGAGCCGAACAGCGGCACAAACAGCACCAACGTGCCGCGCAGCCCGGCCACCGTAACGTCGCTTCGCTCCGCGTCCACGGCAACACCCAGTAACAGCACCAGCGGTGCCAGCAGATGCAGCAGCGTATGCGCGTAGGAAATGGGAGGCAGCAACAGCATAAACGTGGTCACCAGCAGCACCTGGTTTGCCCGCGGCAGTTTTACCCCGCGCCCAAAATACACGGCTCCGAATACCAGGGCACCGCACACGTAATACGGCAGCTTGCCCGCGGGAAACGGTATATTGCACACGCGCAGCGCGAACTTGACCAGCGTAAATGCGGAGTGATTGCTGGCCAATTCATGCATGGTCCATTCCGACACGCGAAGATTCTGGTAGCCGAACACATTGCGCATTGACCCGCGAAACGCAACCGGAATCGTTGGCCCCAGAAACCAGAGCGAAGCAAGCGTCGCACCGGCAAACGTCCCCACGCCACACAGCAGAGCGCGGATGCGACGTTGCGGCATCAGCAATACCAGCAGCACCAGTGGAAACAGCTTCATTGCGGCCGCGCATCCCCATAGCATTGCCGCGGTTTTCGGCCGGTCGTGGCAAAAGGCGCAGACACCGGCCACGGTAAACATCCACAGGAACAGCTCGACGTTGCCGCACCACAGCATCGCCTCAAACGGAAACGCCATCAGCAGCACGGTGAGTGGAAGGAGCCACGCCTCGGTGCGCTGCACCCCAAGCCGTACCAGCCAGCTCCCCGCACCCACCGTCAGCACAGCCAGCCAGCACACCGTTACCAGCACAAAGACAAGCGCAGGCCGGCCCGTGGCATACAGCGTGGCATAGAACATTGCGGAAAACGGTGGGTAAGCGACCGGCGAGGTGACGGGGTTCTGGAAGAACGCAGCCGTGTGCAGCAGGCGAAAGGTGGGCAGATATTCCAGCAGATCCGGAAATGCCTTGCCGCTGAGTGGGTTGTACTGCGGCACGGACGCACCCGCACGCCACCGCACAAAGCCCACGACAACCATCGATCCAAAGGCGACGGCGGACGCGATCCAGTACCGGCGCAGCACGCGCGGCATGGGCGTTCGCATCGCACGCGCGGGCTTACCTCCGCGCATGGCCATCATCTTGCGACGAAGCACGCTTCACGTCTGTCACGACCTTCCGTTCCAGGGAATGAAGCAATTGTGCTTCCAAAAGGGCTTTGGCGTTCTAAGGGGGCACATAAGTTCGCCGGACGGAAGAGAGAAGCGTGCCCCGTGGGGCTACACCTTTTACAATGGTGGGTGCCATGGCAAAACTAGAATTTCAAACCGAAGTCAGTCAGTTACTCCAACTCATCATCCACTCGCTGTACTCGCACCCGGAAATTTTTCTGCGCGAGCTCATCTCCAACTCCTCCGACGCGCTGGATAAGCTGCGCTACCTGACGCTGACGGATGCGGCGCTGAAGGACCTGCCGTTCGACCCGCGTATCGACCTGGAGGTGAATGAAGAGGCGAACACGCTGACCATCGCCGACACCGGCATCGGCATGAACGAGGAGGATCTGGTCGCGCATCTGGGCACCATCGCGCGCTCGGGAACCAAGAACTTCCTCGCGCAGCTTTCCGGGGACGCGCGCAAGGATTCGAATCTGATCGGCCAGTTCGGCGTCGGCTTCTACAGCGCGTTCATGGTCGCGGACCGCATCGAAGTCGTGTCGCGCAAGGCTGGAGAAGAGCAGGCGTACCGATGGACGAGCGACGGCAAGACCGGCTTTGAGATCGAGCCGGCGGAGCGTGCCGTCGCAGGCACCACCGTGCTGCTGCACCTGAACGACGAGGGCAAGCAATATGCCAATAGCTGGCGTCTGAAAGAAATCGTCAAGAAGTACAGCAACCACATCGCGTTTCCTATCTTCCTGACCTACGACAAGAGTGAGTGGAACGCGGCAGAAAACAAGTCGGACAAAACGCGCACGACGGAGCAGGTAAACGCCGCAAGCGCGCTGTGGCGACGGTCGAAGAATGAGCTGACCGACGACGAATACAAGGAGTTGTATAAATCGATCACCGGCGATTCGGCGGACCCGCTGTTCTGGTTCCACACGCGCGCGGAAGGCAGCCTGGAGTACACGACGCTCTTCTACATCCCGGCCAAGGCACCGCTCGACCTGTACCAGGCGGAGTACAAGGGCGGTGTCAAGCTCTACGTCAAGCGTGTCTTCATCATGGACGATGCAAAGGACCTGCTGCCCCAGTATCTCCGCTTCGTGCGCGGCATCATCGACAGCGAAGACCTGCCACTGAATGTAAGTCGTGAAATTCTGCAGGAAAGCCGCGTACTTGCCAGCATTCGCACGGCAAGCGTGAAAAAGATTCTGTCGGAGTTGAAGAGTGCCGCGGAGAAGGATGCGGAGAAGTATCTCGAGTTCATCCAGCAGTACAACCGTCCTTTGAAGGAAGGCCTGTATACCGATCACGCGAACCGCGAAACGCTGCTGGACCTTGTGCGTGTGAAGTCGACCAAGGCGGAAGGCCTGACCAGTCTTGCCGACGCGAAAGCGCGCATGCAGGAAGAGCAGAAGAGTCTGTACTACATCACCGGCGGTGCGGAGTCTCTGCTGCGCAAGTCGCCGCTGCTGGAGATGTACAAGAAAAAGGACATTGAAGTTCTGATTCTGGACGATGAGATCGACGAGATCGTCTTCGGCCAGATTGAGAAGTATGCGGACATCGACCTGAAGGCGGTGAACAAGGCCGGCACCAGCGAAGACTTTAAGGACGACGCAGAGCCCGAGCAGGATGCGGCACTGCAGCCGTTGCTGGATACGTTGAAGGCGACGCTGGGTGACCGTGTAAAGGATGTGCGTGCGTCGGTGCGGCTGGCGGACAGCCCTTCGTGCGTCGTGTCGGACGAGGAAGAGCCATCCATGCAGTTGCAGCAGATGTTGCGTGCCATGGGCCAGAAAGAGTTGCCGGAACCGAAGCCGACGCTCGAGATCAATCCCGAGCACGAGATTGTGAAAAAGCTGCTGGCGCATGCGGACGATACGGTCATGAACGATGCCGCATGGCTGCTGCTGGATCAGGCTCTGTTGATGGAAGGGCTGCCGCTGAAGGATCCGGCGAGCTTTGTGCAGCGATTGAACCGCGTGCTGAACTTATCGATGTAAGCGCCATCGGTACGTCACAAAGGTCCGGTAGGGTCTTCTCTGCCGGACCTTGTTGTTTCTAAAGACAATGAGTTCTGCCAACATTGCGACTCTATGCTGCCGCTCCGCGGAACATAGAGTCTCATCCTAACAAAGCCGAGTGAAAGAACGCCCGGTTGTCGTGCGGAGCGAAGCGGCTTTCGTCCCATGGCGCAAACCTGGGCAAAGCTTCGGCAACACTGCCGTTGCCGAGGTTGGCAGCGTAACGGCGACGCTGCATCTGCGAGGATAAGAATATGACGGCAAGCGAAATGCAGCGGGCACGGGCGCACGTGGTAGTGGTGGGTGGCGGTTTCGGTGGATGGTATGCCGCGGAGGCGCTGGGCAACAAGCTGCCGGACTGTCGCGTAACGCTGATCGACCGCAACGATTACATGCTGTACACGCCCATGCTGACCGAGGCGGCAGGCCGGTCGGTCAGCCCCGCGCATGTTATCGCGCCCAACCGCACGCTGCCACACCGCGTGCAGTTTGTGCAGGGTGAGGTGACGGCCATCGACGTTGCGGCACACGCGGTCACGCTTGCCGATGGCAAACGCATTGCCGGCGACCACCTGCTGATTGCGCTTGGGTCCACCACGAACTATCGCGACATTGAAGGCGCGGAGCAGCACAGCGTCAGCATGAAGACGCTTGAGGATGCGCGCCGCGTGCAGGCCACGGCACAGCGCAACGTGGAACTGGCCGCCGCGGCATCGCCGGAAGAACGCAAGCGCCTGCTGACCGTCGTGGTTGCGGGCGGTGGGTATACCGGCGTGGAGACAATTGCCTCCGTCAACGATCTGGTGCGCGATACCGCCACCCTGCGTGGTATTCCGCACACCGAAATCTCCGTCATCCTGGTGGAACCGGGCAAGCGGCTGATGACGGAGATGCCGGAAAGCCTGGGCGAGTATGGGAAAAAGCAGTTGGAAAAAGATGGTATTCGCGTGCTGCTGGGTGTGGGCGTGCAGAAGGTCGAGGCACACGGGCTGACGCTGACGAACGGTGAGGTGCTGCAACCGGGCTTGCTGGTGTGGGACACCGGCATTACGGTGCCGGAGTTGGTGAAATCGCTCGCTTGCGCCAAGGGCAAGAAGGGCGGTATCGCGACCGATAGCTGCTTCCGCGTGGAAGGGCAGCAGAACGTGTGGGCGATCGGGGATTGCGCGGAGATTCCCGACCCCAACAACGAAGGCAAAACCTTTGCACCCACGGCACAGAATGCGACGCGCGAAGGTGCGCTTGTGGCCGCCAACATTGCCGGCGTGATTCGCGGCAAAGCACCGAAGTCGTTTACCTATAAGCAGATCGGTGAACTCGCCGTCATCTCGCGGTACAGCGGTGTGGCGCATGTGTTCGGCTTAAATATCAAGGGCTTTTTGGGATGGCTGATGTGGCGCGGTATTTACGCGGCAAAGATGCCTGGAACGTCGCAGAAGTTCGGTATCTTGGGCGACTGGTGCGATCTGCTGTTCAGCGGTCGGCAGCATGTGTCCACCGCGCTGGGCGAGGCGAACCGTGCGGCGGATAAGCGTTCGGACGCAGGGCACAGTTAATCGTGCGGATTCAGGACATACCCACAAATAGCTTGTCATAAGTATTTTTGCGGCTTT
>CBAAAH010000123.1:0-8038 GCA_964658865.1 uncultured Granulicella sp. | reverse complement strand
CGTTCCCAAATGCTCAAAAACGATCTCGGGCGTGATCCGAATCGCGATGTGTGCGGACTTGTTGAAGTCGAAGCTGGGGCCAATTGTGCCCATGAACCCCGTGCGGTTGCCGTATAGCCCCGTGACGCTGGTGAAGGTCGCCGTCGGCAAACCGGGGTTGCTATGGTCGAAGTCGCCGTGCGTGATGCCAGCCAGCGCATGGAAGTTCACCCCGGCATAGTGGTTGCCGATGAAGTGATACTGCACGCCACCCATGCCGATGGTCTGCGACACGTAAGGCCGTGTCTGCACGCGAGGCGTGGTCGACTGTGCCGCGGGCAGTACGGGGGTGGACCCGATGTCATAGCGAAAATCCCCGGAAATACCGTACTTCGGTGTGATCCAGTACGTGCCCATCACCTCGCCGCCGCCCAGGTCATAGCGCTTCGGCAGGCTCTGGCCGGCCTGGCCGTTCAGGAAGTTGGCTGCGCCGAAGATTTCGTATTTCTCGGTGTAGGTCACGGGGACGGGCGGTTTGAACACGTCCTTCTGTGCCTGCAGCGCCGGAACGATCGGCGACACGCACAGCGCCACGGCAGCGACGGTCGAGAGACGAGAAACTGCGGGGCGAACGGCAGGCGACAGCCCGGCACGGTGCCGCCGGGAGCGGATCTTGAACATGGTCCTCCAAACAATTGCGTACCGTGCGGACAAACGCCGCATCGGGACTGCTTTAACGATATACCGTTCGACGTTTCTCGTGCGGAAAGCGCATGCACATCGCTTCTCGGCGGCTGCGCGCGACGCATCCTGCGGTTCATGCGATACCTTGCGATTCGTGCGACAATACCCCTGTCTGCGCGAATCAGTTTCCGCGCCCTGTACCTGGAGGTAGCCGCAATGCTCAATGATCTGTTCCAGCCGACTCATCTGCTCGTCATCGGCGTCGTTCTGCTCGTGTTCTTTGGCGGTCGCAAGCTGCCGGAGCTTGGCAAGGGCCTGGGTGAAGGTCTGCGCGGCTTTAAAGAAGGCATGAAGGGCGTGACCGATGAGGTCAAGAACGATGCGCACATCGTGACCCCCGTGACGCCTGAAAAATCCGTCAACGATACTGTGACGAAGTAAAGGCTTTGTCGTTCCTCGGCTTCGGAAGCGGCAGCGATGCCGCTTTTCGCACGTTTGCACCTGCTCAGGCAGCCTTCCGCAAGCAGTAGCCGTCTTTCATCACATTACCTTGAAAGCGAGCCGACCGTGAAAGACCTTTCCGCCTACCGCATCGACCGGGACAAGCCAGTTCGGCTGAAGAAGATTCCGACAGACAGCACCGGCAGCTTTCACGACGAGGATGAAGCCGACGCCTCCTTGAAAGCGAGCAACAAGCACCTGCGCGAGTTGCAGGAGGTGTTGTACGCGAGCAGCACGAACGGTCTGCTCATCGTGCTGCAAGGCATGGATACTTCCGGCAAGGACGGCACGATCCGGGGGATCTTCGACGGCGTCAATCCGCAGGGCTGTAATGTGGCCTCGTTCAAGGTACCGACCCCGCTGGAACTGAAGCACGACTTCCTATGGCGCGTTCATCCCCACGCACCGGCGCTCGGCACCATCGGTATCTTCAACCGGTCGCACTATGAAGATCTTCTGGCGCCCGTGGTGCATGGCAGCGTTACGGCCAAGGTCGCAAAGCAGCGCATGCAACAGATCTGCGACTTCGAATCGCTCCTGTCCGACAGCGGCATCACGGTGCTGAAATTCTTCCTGCACATCTCTCACGAGGAACAGGGCAAGCGGTTGCAGGCGCGCATCGACGACAAGGACAAGCACTGGAAACTGTCTGCCGGAGACTTTGCAGAGCGCAAGTTTTGGCCGGATTACCAGAAAGCCTACGACGCAATTTTCGAGCATACCAGCACCAAGACAGCACCGTGGTACGTCATTCCCGCGGACCACAAATGGCATCGCAATGCGGCCATCGCTACGGTCGTGGTCGACGCTTTGAAAGACCTGAAGCTGGAGTACCCGAAGGGCGATGTCGACGTGAGCACGCTGCACGTTTGATGGCTCAGCGTAGCGCTAAATCGTAATGAGCATGATGGCCGGGACCGCTAGCAGCATGCCCACGCGCTGTTGGCGTGAGGTTTTTTCGTGCAGCACCCATGCGGCGAGCAGGATCGTTCCGGCAGGGTAAATGGAGGCAAGCACGGCGGCAACGTCCAGCCGTCCTGCACGGGTGGCCGCGATAAAGCTAAGATTCCCCGTGGTATCCAGCGCCGCACCGCCAAGCACCCAGGCGAGCGCGCGCGGGTTCAGCGTTGCGTGTCCGCTCATCGTCTTCCCGCGCTGGTACAGCGTCATCGCCAGCAGCAGGCAACCACAGGTGCAGAAGCTGCCGACACGGGCGGCAGCCGCAGGCCAAAGCAGGCCTGTGGTGCCCCCCTGTTGCAGCGCCACGAAGTAAATGCCGAAGCCGATACCGCCCAGTACCGACAGTGTCATGGCGCGGCGCGAGGCTCCGCCACCGGCACTTGCGATCAGCCAGATGGCCGCCGCCGCCAGCGCAAAGCCAATCAGGCGCCGCCACCCTGGAGCGCCTTCGGTGTAAGCCGAAACTGCCGCCGGCAGTGCCGCGCAAATCAGCCCGCTGACTGCCGCCGCGGATCCCATATGACCGTCGGCCAGCGCCAGGTAAAACGCCACCAATGCCACGCCGGAGATGGCACCGCCGCACACGCACCACACCACGGGCGCACCATGGGGCAGGCTATCGTGCAGGGCATAAGCCAGCGCCGCAATAACGCAAAGGCTCAGGCCGTGGCCGATGACGACCACCTGAAGAGCTCCACGGACGGCCCCGCCCAGACGCTTGACGGCCATCGATCCGGAGAAATCGCCGCCACCCCAAAGCGCCGCCGCCAACAGCCCGAGCAGCGCATTCCTGCCCAGCAGACCGGTCGTCATCCGGAGCTACCGCTGCGCAGAGGGCAACGCCTCGGGTGTGGGGTAGTAGCCCTTTTTCGCGATCACATCCAGCCCCGGACGCATGACCTGCACCTCAAGCGAACGATACTTGCCGTCGGTAAATGGCTCATTGCTGTAGTAACCGATCGTGTATTGGATGCGAACCTCTTCCGCAATCTTCTGGAAGCTGGTTTCGATGCCCTTGATGCGGAACTCCGAAATAGCCTGGCCACCCGTGGCGGACGCAAACTGGGGCAGAATGTTTTCTTTCATCGTGTAAGGAATGTGGTACTTGTCGAGAAACCCGACATACGGCGTCGCGGAGTCGCCAACGACGGTGGCATAGACGGCGATGTTGTTCTGCTGCAGGAACTTAATCAGTTCCTTCGTCTTGATTTTCGATCCTGACTCGCGACCGTCGCTGACCACATAAATGATGCGGCGGCGACCGTGCGGCCGCGTCGTCAGCGTCTTTGCCGCTTCGAAGATGGCGTCATTCAGGGGGTGCTGTTCTTTCGGCAGATTATTAATGGAGCCGGGTAGTGCCGTGCCGTGGTAGGCATTGGTGTTTGGGTCGATGTTCGACGCGGCGCCATTGTTGATATTGATGTTCTGCGACAACGGTCCGCCGAGTGCGGCCATGTTCGCTTCGCGGCCTTCGGATTTCGACTGCTCCAGCACGGCCTGCAGACGTGGACTCTGCGCGCCGGTATAGTCCGTGCGCAGACGGGTGCCGTTGTTGTAGGTGAACACAGCCATCTCGTCATACGGCGTAAACGCGCCCTGCACCGCGCCCATGGCGGTGTTGACCGTTTTCATCGTTTGAAAGGGCATCGACTGGTCGACAATGAACGCAACGGACAGGGGGTAGGGATCGACGGTCCAGTATTTGGGCTGTTTCCGCACGCCGTTTTCAAAGACGCGCACGTCGCGCCAGGTGAGGCCGGGAACGAGCTGGCCTTTATTGTCCTTGACGGTGAAGGGAACTTCAACGAAGTTGACCTGCGTCGTGATTCGCGCGACGCGGCCACCCGGCCCAACCTCCGGCTGAATATCGGGTGCGGTCGAGTCGATCGCTTTGTCTGCCGGATCGGTGGAAGGTGCCGCAGGCTTGCTCCGCAGGGTGCTGGTGGGCGCATCCGGATCGTCCGCGGCCGCGTCTGTGCTGGCGGAGGAGCCGCGGCCCGGCGTCACCGCCGATGCGTTGGGCAGGGTCTGTGGCCGTGGGCTATCGGGGATCGCGGAACTCTGCTGCGCAACGGGACTGTCCGGTAGCGTCTGCTGCTGTGCGACCCCGGCACCCTGCGCCAACACCGCTGCCGCGGCCAATACACCTGCTGTCAAACCTGCCTTCACCTGTTGCTCCTTTTGCCGCCACCACGGTCTTCTGCTGTGGTCAAACCAGTTACTGCCCGTCGTTGGTGCTCGCTTGCACGTGCGCACGATATCCCTCAAGACTATCAGCGGTCCGCAAATGCGATCGGCTTGTCGTGTTGGACGCAGGGGATCGCCCGTCCGTTGTCGTCCTGGGGAAACGGCGTAGACTCTACGGCACCTTCATCCGTCCAACATGGGTATGCGCCCGCAACTCCTTTTTCCGGTTCTCGCCCTGTCTGCCTGCCTGTTTGCCACCGCTCCCCGCCTTGCCCATGCGCAGGAGGCGCCATCGCCCACGGGACCGCCGCCCGCCAGTACCGCGCCGCCTCCAGTCGAGGACGACAAAACGCTCGACAGCAAGCAGACCATTCGCGTGCGCGCCAACCTGGTCAATACCTACTTCAGCGTGCGCGACAAGGGCGGTTACCTGACCGGCCTGCACAAGGACGACTGCCAGGTGTTTGAAAACAAGGAACCGCAGGCCATCCGCAACTTCACCCAGGAAAAGACGTTGCCGCTCACCATCGGCATCCTGCTGGACACCAGCGGCTCGCAGATGAACGTGCTGCCGCTGGAAAAAGATGCCGGCGCGACCTTCCTGAAGGACATGATCACGCCCAAGGACGAAGCGTTTCTGATCAGCTTCGACATCAACGTGGATCTGCTGAGCGACTACACCAGCAGTACCCGCGAGCTACGTCGCGCGATCGATAAGGCCGAGATCAACACCGGCGCGGGCACCGGCAGCGTGACCGGCAACAGCACGCCGAAGGGTACGCTGCTCTACGACGCCGTGTACCTGGCCGCGCACGACAAGCTGCGGCAGGAGGCAGGCCGCAAGGTGCTTGTGCTGCTGACGGACGGCGGCGACCAGGGATCGCAGGTGAAGTTGAAAGAAGCCATCGAAGCCGCGCAAAAGTCGAACGCCATCATCTACGTGATCCTCATCAGCGACTCGGGATTTTACAGCGGTGGCGGCTTCAACATCGGCATGAACGGCGCGTCGGAAATGGATCGGCTGAGCAAGGAGACGGGCGGACGGCTGATCAATATCGGTCACAACGGCAAGAAGCTGGACGATGCTTTTGCGCAGATTTCCGACGAGCTGCGCACGCAATACCTGCTCAGCTACGTGCCCAAGAATGCCGAGCTTGACGGCACCTTCCGCAACATCAGCATCACCTGCGGCAAGGATGCCAAGGTGCAGGCGCGCAAGGGCTACTATGCCGTTGCGGATAACAACAAAGAATAACCTTCACTGCACGAACAACCCATGCGCATGGCTGCAGAATCACAGCCCACGTAGAACGAATGCGCTGCAACGCCATTCGAAACCTGAAGGAGGCTTGTTATGAGCGCAAAGAATGTCTGGATTGCTTTTAGTGTCGGCGTGACCGCGGGTGCGGCCATCGCGCTGCTGTACGCGCCACAGTCGGGCGAGGAAACCCGCAAGAAGCTGGGTGAAGCGTACGACGAAGCTGGCAAGAAGGTTCTGGAAGCCTACGATGAGGCAGGGAACTACATTGGCGATGCCGGCGACTACCTGAAGGATCAGGCCGAGCGCCTTGCGCAGCAGTCCAAGGCCGCCTACGCACGTGGCAGCCAGTCTGCCGCGGACGCCTACAGCGCCGCCGCAGATGCTGTGACGAACGCTTATACGACCGCAGCCGGCAAGGCTTCCGACCTGGGCGACCAGGCATCGGCAAAAGCCGCGGAGTACGGCAATCAGGCCGCTGCATGGGGCAACAAAGCCAAGTCCATGGTGTAATTGTGCGGTCGTATGTTTATCTTACCGGGAGGCGCGATGCGCCTCCCGGTCTGTTGCACGTCCGGTACGATTAAGTCATGTTCTGAAACACTCCGACCTCGTTGCCGCTGGGGTCAAGAAAGTGGAAGCGCCTGCCTCCAGGGTAGTCGAACAGGGATAGCGTAATTGTGCTGCCTGTGGCTTCCACGCGTTTCTGCATCGTTGCGGCATCGTCGCTCTCAATGAGCACAAGCGGCTGTTTGGTACGATCCGCCGCTGGACTTGGATTGATGCCGCCATCAATACCGGCGTTTTGAAATACCGCATAGTCGTCGCCCAGGTTTAGGAACGTCCAGCCAAACAGATCGGCGTAGTAGAGACGCAGGACAGTGATATCGGTAGAGGGAAGTTCGATGTAGGCAATCTGGTTGTTAGCCATGGATCTCCTTGTGCGCCAGAATGGCGCAAACTCGCAGCAAGCCTCCGTCCATAGTGCGGCGAGAGCGCCCTACAGGTAGAGGCCAACGCACATCGGCCTCGCGAGGAACGGGTTTAGGCTACCGGCAGTGCTGCCAAGGGGCAAGAGAATTTCATCGGCAAAGCATGAAAAGGGGAGCGGCAGAAGCCGCTCCCCTTATTGTCTTGCAGGTGCACTACACCAGTGACAGCGCCGCGCCTTCTACCTGCTCCTCGCCTTCCTGCGAGATGGGCCGGTAGTAGAGCTGGTCCGGTCCAAGGTAAACCTCCAGGAACGCCGGACGGGCGGTAATGCTGCCCGAGATCAGCGCTTCGGAGAGCGGGTCTTCGACATAGCGCTGAAGTGCGCGACGCAGCGGGCGAGCACCGTAGCTGCGGTCGACCAGCGTCTTGTCCAAAATCCATTTCTTGGCTTCGTCCGTCACAGAGATCGTGATGGCCTTGTGCACCAGGTTGGTATTCAGGCTTTGCACCAGTAGTTCCAGAATCTGCATCAGGTCCGCGTCCGACAGGGCGGTGAAGATGATGATTTCGTCGATACGGTTGAGGAATTCCGGGTTGAAGGTGCGCTTGACCTCACCTTTGACCAGCTCCTCGACCTTTTCGGCAATCACATCTTCCTTGCTGCTCTGAAAACCGAGACCCTCTCGCTTCATCAGGTGCTTGGCGCCGATGTTCGACGTCATGATGAGAATGGTGTTCTTGAAGTCGACCGTATTGCCCAAGCCGTCGGTCAGGTGGCCGTCTTCAAACACCTGCAACAGCAGGTTGAACACGTCGGGGTGTGCCTTCTCCACTTCGTCGAGCAGAACGACGGAATAGGGTGAACGCTTGACGCGCTCGGTGAGCTGGCCGCCCTCTTCGTAGCCTACGTATCCCGGAGGCGAGCCGATGAGCTTCGAGACGGAATGCTTCTCCATGAACTCTGACATATCGAAGCGGATCAGCGACTTGTCCGAGCCGAAGAGGAATTGCGCAAGGGTCCGCGCCATCTCCGTTTTACCGACGCCGGTCGGCCCAAGGAACAGGAAAGAACCGATGGGGCGCGCGGGATTCTTGAGGCCGGCACGCGAACGGCGGATCGCACGGGCAAGGGCAGAGATCGCCTTTTCCTGCGAGATGACGCGCTTGTGCAGCTCTTCTTCCACACGCAGCAGTTTCTGCGTCTCTTCCTCCTTGATCGACGTGATGGGCACGCCGGTCCAGCGGCTGACCACATCCTCGATGTCCTCGCGCGTTACGATGCCGGCCGAGGAATCGTCGAGGTGATACTTCTCGCGCAGGGCACGAAGATTGTCGCGTTCCTTGCGCTCCTCATCACTGTAAAAGCGCGCCTTCTCGAATTCGTGGTTCGCAATGGCATTTTCCATGCGATGCACGATGAACTTGATGCGCTTCTGCACCTCGGTCAGCTCTTCGGGCAGGGTGGTTTGGCGCAGCTTCACGCGGGCACCCGCCTCGTCGATCAGATCGATGGCCTTATCCGGCAGGAACCGATCC
>CBAAAH010000122.1:0-8160 GCA_964658865.1 uncultured Granulicella sp. | reverse complement strand
CGGATGCCCAGCGCCTGCAGAATCTGCTGACCGCAGCGCACTTCTTCTGAACGATCGCCCCCGGGCGTCGGCGTGAGCGACACGCGAATGGTATCGCCGATCCCCGCAAGCAGCAGCGGCGCAAGCCCGGCAGTGGATGCAACGATTCCTTTCATGCCCATGCCGGCTTCCGTCAGGCCAAGGTGCAGCGCGTGGTTGGTACGGCGGGCAAGTTCGGTATAAACGTCGATTAGGTCGCGCACGCCGGAAACCTTCGCTGAAAGCACGATCTGATCGCGGCGCAGGCCATAGCGTTCCGCGGCTTCGGCGTTGTCCAGCGCCGATCGCACCATGGTCTCCAGCATGACATCGCGCGCTTCCAGCGGGCGTGCGCTGCGGCTGTTCTCGTCCATCATTTTGGTCAGCAGAGCCTGATCCAGCGAGCCCCAGTTCACGCCGATGCGCACCGGCTTCTGGTGCTTGACCGCGACTTCGATCATGGTGCGAAAGTTATCATCATCCTTGCGGCCGATGGACACATTGCCGGGATTGATGCGGTATTTCGCGAGTGCCTCGGCGCAATCGGGATAACGCGCCAGCAACTGGTGACCGTTGTAGTGGAAGTCGCCGATGATGGGCGTGTTCCAGCCCTTGGCGGCAATGCCATCGCGAATATAGGGCACTGCTTTGGCGGCTTCGTCGTTGTTGACGGTGATGCGCACCATCTCGGACCCAGCGCGCGCCAGCGAGGCAATCTGCTGCACGGTGCTTTCCACGTCCGCAGTGTCCGTGTTCGTCATGGATTGAACGACGACCGGAGCGCCGGAACCGACACGCACTCCACCAATGTTTACCGTTACGGCGTTGCGGCGCACAATCGCGGGCATAAAATCCTCGGCTACAAGTTTACCAAAGACACCCAGCGCACAGGTTGCCGCCGTTCCAGACAGGAACGCCCGTGCGCAGAACCCACCGCATGGAAGAGATTGGCAGTACACTTTGAAGTATGGCCCGGTAGCTCAGATGCATAGAGCGGCGCACTCCTAAGGCGAAGGTCGCAGGTTGGACTCCTGCCCGGGTCACCATCAACACAAATGAACAAGTCAAATTGATATCGCATTGCCGTGGATCGCGTATGTATTCACCTTGTACCCATGTGTCCCGTCCTGCTGGATACAGGGCGCAGTATGTCACAGGAGCACAGTGCGGGGAGCTGTGATCTGACTGAAGGAACGTCCTGAACCAGAAGGATCAAGATGACATGAAGATCTTGCCTGAATTTGAGCCTGCGTAGAAGGTGTTCCCAGGTTAACTCGCAGCAAATCGACTTCACCTTACCCCATATTTGTCACAAGCGATGAGTAGAGCGCAGGCGCGATGCTCGCCGACTTACATTTTCTAGAAATTCATGCATGTCAAATAGGCCCTCCCAGACGTCTTATGGCTTTTTAGGAAGTACTTAGAATCGGGGGTCGTGCTGTTTCCGTGCAGACTGTATCGCCACCCACGTGGTGTACCCGAGAAGCAAGGTCAACAATATGCAGTTGGCAGACAAAGCTGCCAGGTTCACCGCCATGCCTTCAGTCGCGCGGTGAAGAAGTACGGCGAAAAACCAGAAGACAAACACACCACCGACGATCGGTACCCACACTTTGCGAGACGTTCTCAACGAAAAGGCATAGCAGAGTGGGATGACGAGAAACACGTAGTCATAGATCAAATGCTTGAAGAACAGCAGACTCGCCAGACTCAGCAGGCAAAGCTCCGCCGCTTTCGTTACGCGCAGACGGCTGAGCGTAAGGGCGAAGACCGCGCCTCCGCCCATCGCAACAACATAGGACATGGCCTTCGCGGGGGCAATCCCGATCCACGGACGCAAGCCATACTCCGAAAGTGTCATCAGATCCGCAACCCCTGGATTTACGGCGATGCGGGAGACAAGGAAAGGCTCGCGCATTAACTGCAAAAAAGGTGTGGGCAAAAGCAGGAAGCATCCCAGTAGTCCAGTGCAACACACGGCCGCGGCAATCAGCAGCACACCGTAGCGTCTGCGCCAGAAAAGAAACATGCCGGCAACTGGAGAAAAGCTGTACTTCACAAGGCTGATGCCGAAGGCAAAACCGCTCGCCAGCGGAGACCTACTCGTAAATACAAGACAGAAAAACAGCAATTCGAAGAGGCTAAGTTGCCCAACTTCAAGAACCACCCGAAACGGCGAACTTATCCAAAGCAGCGCTAGCACCGCAAAACCCTGCATCTTGCTTAAGGCAAAGTAGCGAACCAAGACCCATACCGCCGCAAGGGAACACAGGATGCTGCACCCGCACCACAGTACCTGCACCACCGTGAATGGCAGAAAGGCAAATGGCAAGAAAAGGAGATAAAGCAGGTGAAGGTAATTCGGAGGGCTGAAATGGCTGAAACGATGTGGCGATTGTGCGAGCCGCTCCGCCCACGGATCGATGTGTCGCCACAGCAGATGGCTGCCGGACCATTGCAGGTCGGAGCTTCCGTATTGCAACGCATGACGAATGCCAACCCCGAGAGAAACCATTGCACCCGTGCCAAGCAGCGCCATCGCCCATGGGGGCGGTTCTTGCCCCATGTTCGCGGACTGCAGTGCGGGTTTCATCGGTGGTTCCGGACAGGAACTCGGATCAGTGCTGCGGCCCGGGCGAGCAGATACGTTTGGTACAGCACAAACAGCTTCAGAATTGCACTAAACCTGCCCTTGCGCATGGCTTTGACGAGTGCAAGCGCCGCTGCAGGCAACACGAGCAGCACAAAAAAGAGTGCGGCCCACATGCCTTGTCTACTGATTGCCGCGACAATCAGTGCGACGATCCAGGCCCAGAAGGTAATAAACGTATAGACCGTCACAAGGACGATCGACAGGTTCGACAGTTTCGGAAGTTGATGAAGGAACACCCGAAGTACGTGGTTCCCGTGCCACCGATGCTGCAGGTAGAACGCGTGTAGGGAACCAGGCGTGCCGGCGGTGACCACGGCGAGCGCAGGGTGGGCGACGATGTGCATGCCACCCCTGCTGAGTCGCTGGCAAAGTTCAACATCTTCGCTTGTTTCAAATGCTGAAAAGCCGCCGAACCGTTCGAATGCAGCACGATAGACGAAAAGATTCCCACTCGGGATGAAATTCACGGGTCCGTCTCTCAACCCTGCCTGAAAGTCGAACCACGTCTTTCCAACCCACGAGGCATCCGGTTGCGGCAGATAGTCCTGCCCCCACACATGGTTGTCGCATTGCAGGTTAAGAGCATTCACAAGCCAATCTGGACCGGGAAAGTTATCGGCATCGAGAAAAGCGAGAATGTCGGCACGAGCCAGGGACGCGCCGTAGTTGCGTACCTGACCGATCGTGCCGCCAATTTTTTGAACCACCTGCAGTGAAAAAGGACTGGCAAAGCCTCTCGCCAGGCTGAGCGTTGTATCGGCTGACCCATTGTCGACCACAATAACTTCGAACTCGGACGGGGGAAGTTGCTGCGCCGCCAGGGCTCGTAGCAGGCTCAGGATATTCGCTGCCTCGTTGAAAGCCGGGACAATGATGGAGACGCGCGGAATTGTGGTCATTACCTGGTCTCCAATGCGTTTCGATAGAAGTCGAGATAGTGCGCGAGCATCGTGCCGGCGGAATACCCTGTTTCGACCCGGCGCTGTCCTGCTTCTCCCACTTCAGTGCGCAGGCCGGCGTCGCGCAAGAGGCGGAGCGCGGCAAAAGTGATGGCGTTCACGTCCAGGGATGGCGCGAGCAGACCGCACTTGCCCTGATCGAGCAGAGTCGGAACGTCTCCCACGGCGGTGGCGACAACAGGAACTGCACTGGCCATCGCTTCCATTAACCCCATCGGAAGGCCTTCGGTTCGCGACGTGGAGAGCAGAACATCGAAGGAGTTGTAGACCTCAGCCATGTTTTCACAGTGGCCGAGAAGGCACATGTGCGGGGCAAGACCCTGTTCTTGAAGGGCGCGCTCTGTCGCTCCGCGCTCAGGACCTTCCCCTGCGACGACAAAGCGCACGTGCGGTTCCTGCTGAAGGATGGCCTGGGCGACCTGCAGGAAGATGTCGATGCCTTTTTCGTGTGAGAGCCTGCCGGCGAAACCGACGGTTAAGGTACGGTCTGGTGTGGCCGGTTTCGCCGTCGCATGAAAACGTGCCGTGTCGATGCCGTTCGGCAGGACGCGGATGCGTTGGCTGCCGACGCCGCTTTGCTCGAGCCTGTGGCGTACACCGTCCGAGACAGCTGCGATCCCGTCGAAGTGACGCAATACGCGCCGGTCGAGGTAGCCGTAGATTCGCGTGTTCCGGTCGGTGTCGGTCCAGTTATGGCACGTGGACACGAGGGGCCAGGCAGACCGGCGTAGGGCGAAGTACCCATAGAGGTCCGCCTTATAGCCATGGGTGTGCAGCAGGTCGCTGCCGGTTTCGGCAACCAGTGCCCGGAGCGCCCCGGCAGTGGAACGATCGAGGCGCCCATCGCAGCGCACCATCTGTGACGAAATACCGGCGGCCGATGCAGCTTCGTGCAGCGCGGTTTGGGGCTGGCTGGTGTTGAGGAAAATGGCCAGCGCGGCTGACCCGGGCTCCGCGGCGTTCATGGCTCGGCACAGGGTGAGGATCATGGTTTCCGCACCGTACATGCCGCCGCTGCTGATGGCGTGCAAAACCTTCATGCGTCGGCCTCCGCGCGGTTGACCCGGCGCCAGAGCGCGGCATAAAGGGTGTCGCCCAGGCAGAGTTTTGCCAGGCGTTTTACGCGATCGGAGCGCTGAAGCGAGCGGAGAAGGGAACCGTCCTGGGCGAAAAGCCGCTCCAGCCATTCGGTAGAGGTGTCGGCGCGCAGGTTGAGCCGGCCGATAAGGGTGCCGGCGTTTCCTGGAGCCGCAACCGCCGGGTTTGAGGTGTAGCACTGGGTGTAACCGGCAGCCCGGCACGCTTCAAGCACGGCACGGTTGTAGCGGCCGCCAGGAAACGAAAGTGTCTGCACGGGAGCGCCGATCGTGTCCTCCAGCAGCGTGCGTGCGCTGCAAAGCTCCTGCCGCAGTTGCGCGGGCGAGCAGGCCGGAAACAGGGCGTGGCTCCAGCCGTGTGCGCCGATGGTATGGCCGGCGTCGTGGAGCGTACGAATTTGTCCTTGATTCATGAAACCGTTGCGCGTGCCGGTCCAGCCCGCGGTGATGAAAAAGGTAGCGTTGAGGCCATACTCTTCCAGTAGCGGCAGGGCAAGCTCGACGTCGGAGTCTTGGCCGTCGTCGAAGGTGATGGCAGCGTGCAGGCCGCCATCCCGTTGCTGCAAACGGACGAACAGAGCGAGTTGTTGCGAAAACTGCTCGACGGACATGGTGTAGCGATAGGCCTGCGGTTCCCGACAGAGCTGATGGTAAAGCAGGTGCAGCGTGCCGCTTGCCATCCCGTTGCTGCTCCGTGCTGCTGGAATAGCAGTGGCGCCCTTGCCTGAACTGTTCTCTCGCATCGCTGTGTCTTCAGAATACGCAAAGCTCAGGCACTTGAGCGGCAGTTCCACTTGATGATTGTGAGCAGGGAAGCCCACGCACCAACAAGGCGAGGCAGCATTGGCATTATGCTGAGAGGCGTGATGCTGTTGGACAGACTCGTTGCCACAGACGCGAACGTGCGTACCGCGACCCCAAAGCGCGGCGTTGCGGTGGGCTGGGCAGCATGATGGAACGCCCAGAGGCACCGGTGACCAGGTTGCTGCGCGCGGACGCTTTCCGGTACACCGGGAAGGAGGGACGGCGGGCGCAGTGGAACACCTTCCTGCATGTTCCGGGTTTTCGGTTTACCTGGTTTTTGCGTCAGGTCGCTGCGTTGGCTCCACGCAAGCGAACGCTGGTGATGGTGCCTTATCTTTTCCATCGCTACTGGCTGCACCACTATCGTTTTCGCTATGGCTTCGATATCTCCCCGCTGACGCGCATTGGGCCGGGTTTTTACCTGGGGCATTTTGGCGGAGTGGTCATCAGCCCGGAGACGGTGATTGGTGCCGACGTGAACGTTGGGCATGGAGTGACCATCGGCGCGACCAGCCGAGGCAGCAACAAGGGTGCACCCACGATTGAGGATCGCGTGTGGATTGGTGCCCATGCCATCGTGGTGGGCCGGATTACGATCGGTCACGATGCGATGATCGCACCGGGAGCATACGTCAACCGAGACGTTCCGCCGCATGCGCTGGTCCTTGGCAATCCGGGGAAGGTGGTTGCGATGACAGGTTCTGCCGGGTATATCAACAATGTGTTGCCTGGGCTCGGGGCGGCGTAAGGAAATCTACGCGGCGATGCCGGTAGACGTGTCGATACGCGGGGCACGGCGATTGCGAACGAATGCAAGGATAGGTTTGCGATAAAGGGCGAACACCGACAGCAGGTACACGGGAAATGTGACCAGAACCTGCGCGAAGAAGACCAGCAGGGTAGGAGCGGGCCACCAGCGCTGGGCCGCAACGCAGACGATTGCGAACGGGACGGTGCACAGGGTGATGCGTCCCCAACCACTCCAAAGAAAATGCCGCACCGGAACGTGCAGCACCTTGCGGATATACAGAGGCCAGAACGCAAGGTGCGTGACGGCGATGGAAATGGACGTGCCCCAGGCGACGCCGTACAGCCCGACGGTTTTCGCGAGCACAATGCTAAGGCCAAGGTTCAGTACAGCCTCCACCACAGCAAGCCGCGCCACCGGCTTGTGACGGTCCATGGCCATCATGATGGCGTTTGCGGTGCTGTCGCCCATGGCGAAGAAAAGGCTGATCATCATGATGCGCAGCACGGTCTCGGAGACCTGGCCATACGTCGGACCCATCCACAGCGTGATGAACGTGCCGCCACGAACGACGAGGACGGTAGCAATGGGCAGAACCAGGCCGAGCATGCCCTGGGTACCACGGAAGAGCAGGCTTCGCAGTTCGTCGGACGCGCCGGAAGCATCAAGCCGGCTGGCCATCGGCATGAACATGGTGGACACCGATGTGGCGACCGATGTGGTATACGAGACCAGGCTGCTGCCGATGGTGTAGTAGGTGACAAGGCTGACGCTCAGAAAAGCCCCGATGACCAGCGCATCGGTGTTGATGACCACCTGAAACGCGACCATGAGTAGGAACGTGGTGAAGCTATAGGAAAAAAGCGATCGCATCAGTGGCCGTGCAGGTCGTTGCGCGCGGGTGCGGCTGGCAGGGTACACACGCAGGACGAGTACACAGGTGGCAAGGCCGGCAACCGTAAGTGTGATGAAATCCCACACGGCCATCGCGATAAGACCGCGGCCTGTATGCAGCAGGAACAGCACGCCGGCCGCGCGCAGCACCGTCTGGCCCATGGCAAGGTAGCTCAGCAAGTCGAACCGGTTGATAGCTGAAAGCACCGCGCCAAAAACCCCGGTGATGAGCGTAACTGCCACGCCCAGCGCGCACAGCAGGACGGTCACGGCGGCCGCGTGCATGAGATCTGCGGGGATGTGAAATAAATGCGGTGCCGACAAGGCGAGAGCGACGCTGACCAGCAGCACCGCTCCGGCGGCGAGGGTACGAATCCAAAGCGCGCTTCCAATGATGTCTGATGCATCCTGTAGGCGACCCTGGGCCTGGGCGCGGGCAACAAAGCGGATTACGGCGCTGCGCAAGCCGAGATCAAGCAATGCGAGGTAACTGACGGTAGAGACCGAGACGATCCAGATGCCGTACTGCAGCGAGCCGAGGTGGCCGACGACAAACGGGGTCAGGAAAAACGGCACCACCATGCTGACGGCAGTGGCCAGCCAGTTCATGGCGGCGTTCAGCGCAAATCGTCTGGTTCCCTGGTGTTTCGAAGGCGCTTCAGGCCTTGGTACTGCTTGATCCATCGTTGTTTGCCCTGCTGGAAGTTCCTCCCAAGGTCGCTCTGCTGGTGAAGCAGAACAAGCGCTGGGGTTGGACTAAGCCTGCGGCAAGTCTAGCCGACCGAGCCGTTTGGAGCCGCGACATCCGGCTGCCAGTGGAGAGCGCGGTGTTGCACCTGCCATGCGCGTTGGCGTACCCAGTGCTCGAAGCCCTGTAAAACACGTGCGACGGCGTGGATGGCCGTTTCTGCTCCGGGCCCAAACCAACGCAGCAGACTGGTCGCCACGGCTTCTTGTGTGTAGGCCGACGCTTTTTCGAACAAATTG
>CBAAAH010000121.1:0-8215 GCA_964658865.1 uncultured Granulicella sp. | reverse complement strand
GCCAGCGTTACCTCCATGCCGTAGCGGATGAGCAGCACGGCGAGCAGGCTCAGCACCAGCGCCGCTGCACGGGCGACGGTGTTTACCGTCACGAGGCGTAGCGTCCTGAGCACGTATTGGCGGAAGAGGATCGCCGCGCCAAGGCTTAGAAGTTGTAGGGCGATAAAGAGTGCCGTGCCGTGAAAAAGCTTCGCCAGCGCGGTGAGCACCAGCATCCACAGCGGGTGGTAGCCGTTGGTCAGTACCAGACCGTTGAAGGTGCTGCTGTGATGGTCCGCCAGGTTTTCCGCGATCTTCAAATAGTAGAAAAAGTCGTCTTGGTAGCTGGCGAGCAGGAGTGTGGGTGTGCGGAACCGGGCGAATAGCGCGACCGTGGCCGCAATCAAAAACAGCAGACCGTCCCATGTCGGACGGTCTGCCGCTTTGCGGTCATAGTCGGTCTGCATGCGTCGAACCCTCCCATATAGAGCTTGCGATGATCGGAACAGCAGATCCCTTCGCTTCGCTACGGGATGTGACAATGCTTAGCCATTACGTTTAGACGCGCTCGATGACGAGGGAATCGATGGTGATGGACTTTTTCGGGCGGTCCATGCCGTCGCGTGACACCTTGCTGATTTTTTCCACAATGTCCATGCCGCTGACAACTTCGCCGAAGATGGTGTGCTTGCCGGTAAGCCAAGTCGTCGGTGCAACGGTGATGAAGAACTGCGAACCATTGGTGTTCGGACCGGCATTGGCCATGGCGAGCTTGCCGGGAGCGGTAAAGCCGTGCTTGCTGCCCTTGGTCTCGTCCGCAAACTTGTAACCGGGGCCGCCCATGCCAGTGCCTTCGGGGTCGCCGCCCTGGATCATGAAGTCGGGAATCACGCGGTGAAAAATGCTGCCATCGTACAGCTTGTCGCCCTTTTTCGAACGGCTTTCCCAGCTTTTGGTGCCTTCGGCCAGGCCGATGAAGTTGGCAACGGTTTCAGGCGCGTCGGCTTCGAAAAGTTTGGTGGTGATGTCGCCCTCGCTGGTATGGAAGATCGCGTAGGTTCCGGGTGTAAGGTCTGCCATTGCTGTCGTTCTCCTTCAAAACTTGTGTATCGCAGGGTTGGATGCGCGGTTACTGCGCGAGTGTAGCTGCGGCGGGTGCTTTGGTCGCGAGTCTGGGCTCCGGCGGCAGCGGCTGGCCCTCCGGCACGATGGTGATGTGGGTGATGGTCACCGGCTCGATCGGCTTGTCCTGCCCATCTTTCTCCACGCGGGCGATGGTCTGCACCATGACGACCGAGTGCGCATCGCACTGGCCGAAGATGGTGTGCTTGCCGTTCAGCTCGGGCGTTGGCGCCTCGGTGATGAAGAACTGGGAGCCGCCCGTTCCCGCGCCGGCGTTGGCCATGGCAAGACGGCCTTCGCGGTCGAAACGCAGACCGGGGGCGAACTCGTCGGGAATGTAGTACCCCGGATCGCCGCGGCCGGTGCCGGCGCGATCGCCGCCCTGGATCATGAAGTTGGCGATCACGCGGTGGAACTGGGTATTGTCGTAAAAGCGCGTGTGCGACATCTTCTGACCGGTGGTCGGGTCCGTAAAGTCCTTAGTGCCCTCTGCCAGGCCGATGAAGTTCGCCACGGTAACGGGCGCTTCCTTCTGGAAGAACCGGCAGGTGAGTCGGCCCATGCTCGTATCGATGACGGCGGTGGGACCGTTGGGCACGGGCGGAACGACGATGCCCTCGGTGGTGCTGGGCGTGTCGGGCAGGTCGTCTACCGGTTTGGTGGCGGACGGCTCTGGCTTGATCGCCGGGCTGGTCTTTGGAGTCTCGGTCTGCGGCGGTGTCGCTGGCGGTATCGCGGTTTGGGCAAATGCGGCAAGGCTGCTGAGGCTGAGCACGGCGGTGAGGCTGAGGCTTCGAAGATTCATCGCACCTTCAGGATACCTGTTAGGCCGCTAGCCTTGCGCCTGATCCAGAACGCGCAGAATATTTTCGCCTAGCAGACCGCGCAAATCGTCTGGCCGCCAGCCGCGAGCGAGCAGGCCTGCGGTGATCTTGGGCAGGTCGGCAGCGGAGTCGATGCCGGCAGGGGCGAGGGGAATGCCGTCGAAGTCGGAGCCGAGGCCGGTGTGGGCCGAGCCGCAGACGCGCAGCACGTGGTCGATGTGGTCCAGCAACGCATCGAGCGGCGGCCGCGGAAGTTGAAGCGCGAACTGCCGGTCCAGCGCGAGTTCGGCAGAGAAAGGAAATGGCTTTCCGGAGTCGTTGGCCTGTCGGCGCGCTTGCTTGATGCTATTCTCCCGCTCGTGCCGTTGCGCGTTCCACGCGTCGCGGAATTGCTCGCTGACGAACGCCGCGAAAAAGTTGACCATGACCACGCCGCCGGACGTCGCCACCGCGCGAAGCTGGTCGTCGCTTAGGTTGCGCGATGCGGCCGTCAGCGCACGAGCCCCGCTATGGGATGCGATCACCGGTGCACGGCTGGTGTCGATCGCCTTCCAGAACGCGGTATCGGAGACGTGCGAGACGTCCACCAGCATGCCTATCCGATTCATCTCGCGAACGACGTCGCAGCCGAAGTCCGTCAGGCCGCTGTGCTGCCCGGCGTCACCGCTGCTATCGCACCACGCATTGGTGTTGGACCAAGTCAACGTCATGTAGCGCACGCCGCGCGTGTGGAAGTGCCGCAGCAGGTCGAGGTCACTGCCGATACTATGGCCGCCCTCGATACCGAGCAGTACGGCAAACCTGCCGGCGTCGCGGGCGCCGCGCACCTCGGTCGCATTGGTGCAAAGCTGCAGCGTTTCGGAGTAATGCGAGATTTGCTGCTCCACGGCTGCCAGCAGTTGCAGCGTGCGCTGCTCGAATCTGCCGGCCCACTGCACGGGTTCCGCCCACAACGCGAAAAAACCTCCGTCTAGTCCGCCTTTTTGCGCGGCTTTTGCGGAAAGCTGGCCGCCGTGCAAATCGGCGTCCGTCCACTGCCAGCCCTCGTCGGCGAAGCGTTGCGGCGTATCGGCGTGGCCGTCTACCACGGGCGTTTCCGCGTGAAGCGCATGCGCCTGGGCAAGGAAGTCGGGCATGCCTCATGGTACAAGGCACGCACTCCGCCGGAGTTTGTTACAACTGCAATATCGGTTCGATTCTTGAGTGTGGAGTGCAGGGATGCGGAAGCTTTTGGGAATTGCGGCGTTGCTGGCGCTGCCGATACCGGCGCAAACTGCGGCGGTGCCGAAGGAGCAGCGCGTCGGCTTTGCGGCGATTGCGCAGTCTGATCTTAAACGCGACCTGATTTACCTCACGAGCGACGAACTGGGCGGCCGGCTGAGTCTGCAGCCCGGCGACGAGATGGCCACGCAATGGATCGCGGCGCAGTTTGCCAAGTCTGGCCTCAAGCCGGTCACTGGTGCGCCTGGGTTTCTTCAGCCCATCACGCTGGTGGAGTATCGGCCTGACCGCGCAGCATCGACCCTGAGCCTGACCCGCGCGGGGAAGACGGTCGTCTGGCCGAAGCCGTATGGCGGCGGCGCGTACAAATCGGCGGTCGATCTCAATGCGCCGGTGGTCTTCGCCGGCTACGGCATTACCGCACCGGAACTGGGCTACGACGATTACGCGAATGTCGACGTCACCGGCAAGATCGTGCTGCTGTTCGACCACGAGCCGCAGGAGGACGACCCCAAATCGATCTTCAACGGTACCGGCAACACGCGGTACGCCACGGCGCGGGTAAAACTGCTGAATGCGCAGGCGCACGGCGCGGTTGCAGTCTTGCTGGTGCCGGAGCCCAATCGCAAGCACCTGACCAACGCGGAACGCAGCGCGAAAATCGGCTCCAGCGTAACCCGGCCGGTGCCGCTCGCCGCGCAGGCCATTCAGGACGATGAAATTCGCATTCCGGCGGCGTCCATCGGCGATGCCGCAGCCGTGGAACTATTCGCCACCAGCGGCACCACGCCCAGGGCCGCGCAGGCCGCGATCGACAAGGACCTGAGGCCGCAGTCGCAGCTGCTGCCCGACACCATGCTGGCCCTGCACCTGCGCAATGTTTCTGAAAAGACCGGCATAACGGAAAACGTGATTGGCCTGCTGCAGGGAAGTGACCCAAAGCTGGCGGCGGAGACGATCCTGATCTCGGCCCATCACGACCACGACGGCATGGCCGACTGTGCCGACCCGGCGCATCCGCCGGTTAGCGTGCCGCCCGATCCCAGGCCCTGCCCGCAGATCTGGCATGGTGCGGACGACAATGGCTCCGGCACCGTGGGGGTGGTGGAGCTTGCGCGTGCGTTCACCGCGAACCCGGCAAAGCCGAAGCGGTCGATCCTGTTTGTGGTCTTCGCCAGCGAAGAGCGCGGCCTGCTCGGGTCGTACTACCTGGCTGCGCACCCGGTGCGTCCTTTGGCGACGACACGCGCGCAGATCAACTTCGACATGATCGGCCGCGACGAAACCGCGAGCCCCCAGACGGACGGCCTGATCGAGATTCCGAAAGACACGACGAACCGACTCAACTTGATCGGCGCGCTGTATTCGCCGGACTACGACCGTACGGTAAAGGACGCGAACCGCGCCGTGGGCCTGACGCTGGACGATCGCTTCGACCATGACGCGGTGCTCAACGTCTTCTTCCGTAGCGACCAATTCCCGTTCGTGCTGCACGATGTGCCGGCGTTCTGGTGGTTTACCGGCTTCCATCCAGACTACCATCACACGACGGACACGGTCGACAGAATCGACTTTCCGAAGATGCAGAAAATTCTGCAACTGGCCTATCTGAGCGCGTGGCAGTTTGGTACGGAGCCGACGCCGCCGAAGTTTGTGGCTAATCCGGCGACTGCGATGAAGCAGGCCGGGAAACCCTACCCGTGCGAGACGCGTCTATTCTGCCGAGGTGATAGGACCATGAGCAGCAGCATGACTGGGAATGGACAGGCCGGTGACGGCGAGGGTATCGCAAAGGACAAGGTCAACACGGCGGATACTCCGGCACGCCCGGGTATCAACTCGCTCGAGAATCCGGAGCGGGGCCACCAGTCGCACATTGACCGTGTCGCCGAAGATTCCGCAAAGCGCGGCATGAACCGCATCGCGCATAACGAAGGCGATATCTTTACCAAGTAAGTTTTCTTGACTTCTGCGACAGCCCCGCACTATGCGGGGCTGTCTTTTGTTGTGCATCAGGTCACAGGTTATGAAGCAAAGCCGCGATGTCAATGCCCTTTGTGATGGCTACTTGGCCAAGGATGGCACGAAAAGTGCCAAGCGCCATAGGCTTATGATTCGGCACTGACAGCCGGTGGTGAATGGGACGTTCTGTAACAAGGATCACGTGACTACCCTGTTGGATATCGATCCTGTACTCCCAGTGCCGCACGAGATGACGGATGAGACGATCCCCGGAGACATCGCGCGGCAGCTTCACGCGACCAGCAACTCCTCATGTAAGACGAGGTCGAGCGAAATAACATCGGGCTTTGCCGTGTCGTAGTAGACGGCGTTGACCACTTCCTGCACGTCGACTTTCAGCTTTTCCCAAGTCTCCCCCTCGGCCACGATGCTATAGGTCATGGTCGAGGTTTCTTCCCGACCAGTAGCGGTGTAGAAACCCTCTTCATAGGTAACTTGAAGGTTGATCGCTCTCATGCAGTCAGCATACTCGAAGTCGCTCCGAATGCGCTGGCTCCGACAACAGTCTATCGGACGAAGAAATCCTTGACCTGCTGCAGGATGACGTCGCGGCTCACGTCGGAAATGGCCTCGGTAAGCGGCAGTTGCTTGGGGCAGGCCTGGACGCAGTTCTGGGCGTAGCCGCACTCCTGCACGCCGCCGTCGCCGGCCAGGGCACGCAGACGTTCTTCGCGAAGCTGCTTGCCGGCGGGGTCCAGGTTGAAGAGTTTGACCTGCGCAATGGTGGCGGCGCCGACGAAGTTGGTCTGGTCGTTGAACTGGGGGCAGACTTCCATGCAGATGGTGCAGGAGATGCAGTTGCTGAGCGGGTAGCGCTCTTCCTGAATCTGCGGGAACTGCTTTTCCGCCGGGCCCAGGTCGTAGGAGCCGTCGATGGGCACCCATGCCTTGACGGCCTTCAGGTTCTCGAACAGCACGCTACGGTCGACGGCCAGATCGCGCACGATGGGAAACTTGGACAGCGGCGCGAGCGTGATGGTGCCGTCCTTCGTCTCGGCCATGAGCTTGTCGACGAGGGCGGAACAGGCCATGCGTGCCTTGCCGTTGATGAGCATGGCGCACGAGCCGCAGATCTCCTCCAGGCAGTTCGCGTCATAGGCGATCGGCGTGGTCTCCACACCCGCCGCCGTAATCGGCTCCATCGCAATCTCGCCGAGCAGCGACGTAATGTTCATGCCCTTGCGGTAGGGGATGGCGAACTTTTCCGTGCGTCCAGCCGCGTCGGGAGAGGCTTGGCGCTTGATTTCGACGTGGATGGTCTTTGCGCCGGTGGGCGCTGCGGGGTGCGGTGTGTCGAGAACGGCGGTGGCCATGGTGGTTCTCCCTCTTCGCACTACGATTCTAGTGCGTCGAATCGAGCGCTGGTTTCTGTGTGTCCGAAGTTCGCACGTGTCATCTTGTTAGATCAGTTCCAGAAAGGCTTCGACGGTCATGCCCGCGTTGCGGATCAGGCTGCGCAGTGTGCCGACCGAAAGTTCCCGATGCTGCGGAATGGAGAGATTTGCTCGTTCTCCTGTTTTGGTCAGCACCAGATGACTTCCGACCTGTCCACTGATCTCCCACCCTGCGCGCTGGAACGCCTTTGCCGCAGCCTTGCCGGAGATGTTCGCCAGCGTTCCCACTTACACGGCCACCAGAACTGGATTGCCGGGTAGATCCTTTACCGCTTTCTGGTCCTCTGCCCAAAGCCATGCGGTGATAGCCTCGCGGATATTGTCCAACGCCTCTTTTTCGTCGCGTCCCTGAGACACGCAACCGGGCAGTGCGGGACATTCCACAACGACCCATCCATCTTCGGCGTTCTCCATCGTTACGTGCAGCATCATGGCCTGTCCTCGCTACTTCTGCTTATCGTACGTTCTCGGGAAATGCTTGCGTCTGAGTTGTGCCTTGAACCTGGGTAGCACTCGTGATGATCTTCGCTGCCCACAGATGCGGCTGCATGTGGGCATGACTGTGATTAACACAAGCCAGTTGAAGTTTTCTAATTAGGCTTGCTGCTTTCGGCTTGTTCCACGATGTAATCTGCTAAGTTGGCAAATGCTGGTGTTAGTCGAACGACGACCTTAGTAAGATCTGTATCGGGCCCTGACAATTCTGCAAACCCGCTAGTAGGAAGTTCGCTCATTCCTCCGCCCAGACCGCGATAGTGGGCAGGTGTTTGGAACTCCACAAGCTCGTTACTCTTGTAAGTAGGTACGTCGTGCGCGTAAGGCCCGGATGGGAATGGGGTGTCGCGAATACCTTCCTCGGTAACTGACGCCACGAAGTCTTTATGCGCCGGGAAAACGCGTGCAATGGCCTCCGCAACGGCAAAGCGTCCCGATGTCCCGCCGTATGAATCAGTCATCAGTACGTATGGTCCTATTAGGCCGTGAAAAGATTCGGCAAAGAACATCGACGAACTCAACGGCTGTGGGGCCACATACAACGTCTCCCCGCTGGAACCATATGTCTCGAAACAATGCCAGCCGCGAGGAGCTAACACGGCCCGTCCGAATGGTCCTTTGTAGAGAGCTACCCGCGCTGCAATCTCGTCAGGAATTGTAGCCGCTTGAGAGTGGCCCTTCGGTAAGTCTTGCGGGCCGGTCTGTCCATCAGAGTTGCAGCCAACAAACGGAATGCGGACCGGGGCTTGTCGCGGCTGAATTAGCCCTTGTAGTGCAAAGCAAAGCGGAAGTACCAACCCAAACAAAGGTGTTCTGGTGAATCTCATCGTCGTGACCTCGGGAAAGCTCTACCTGCAACTTTATTGCCCCGGACGCCGAGAGCGAGAGAGTTATCTCCTCCCAAGCACTGGCGAGTTTAATCCTGTTATGCGGTAGCATCGTAGCGGCGGGGTCTTGGCGTGATCCATTGGGTATCGACGTCTTCGTAACCGATTTTGGGGGCGTTGTTGGCTTCGTCGTAGCAGGCCATCGTGGTTTTCAGAAACTGATCGTCGTTGCGTTCGGGGAAGTCGGGTTTGTAGTGGGCGCCGCGGGATTCGTCGCGCATCTCCGCGCCCTGCACCATCACGCGGGCGAGCTGCAGCATGTTGTAGAGCT
>CBAAAH010000120.1:5561-8228 GCA_964658865.1 uncultured Granulicella sp. | reverse complement strand
GAACTCATGGCGCGGAAAAGATGGGCACGCAGGTTCTCATCGGCATTTTTGAGCGACATCGCGAGGGTCCGTTTATCCGCCGCGCTAACCAGTTCACGAATGCTCGTGGGCGGCACCGTCAGCAGGTCGTCAAACGTAAACATGAGGTTGCGGATGCTAACCGCCAGCACCGGCTCGCGCGTCTCAATCTGTTCTAGGATGCTCTTGCTGGCAGTCTGGTCGAGCCGGTTCAGCAGGTCGGCGACGGCCTTGAAGCCGGCGTAGTTCTGCCGTCCGTTCCCGCCCAGGGCGTGGATGCGCTTGTACAGAATGTACGCTACCTTCTGCGCCATCTCCGGGGAAAACTGCCGCATTTCCGCAAGCCGCCGCACCGCTTCCACACGTAGATCTTCGCGCAGCAGCATCAACACCGTCGATCCCCGTTTCGGGTTAAGGTGGGCCAGCACAAGTGCCACGGTCTGGGGATGCTCGCCTTCCAGAAATTTGCTGAGCTGCGCGGGATCCATCTTCTGCAACGCAGCCACGTCGCCGCTGTTGCGGTGCTGCAACTGGGTGATCTCGCGCAGAAACTCTTCCGCGCGCTGCCGGCCGAAGGTGTCGGTCAGCAGCTTGGTCGCGTATTCCGGGCCGCCATGCAGCACGTACTGCTGCGTCGCCTGCAGGCCGTAGAACGCCATCAAAACTTCGGTCTGCTCTTCCGGCGAGACGCGGGTCACGCGCGAAACCTCTTCGGTCAGGCGCTGCACATCGCTCTCTGCCATGCCACGCAGCAATGCCTTTTTCGACTCGTCGCCCAGGGTCATGACCAGGATCGCTGCCTTGCGTATGCCGGGCATGGCGGCGACCGCACTGGCCACCGCGGCGTTACTCGGATTGCTCACGCGGCCGTTTTCCGGCTGCCGCATCGTGGTGAGTGCGCCCATTACTCCGCCTCCTCATTGTTGCCGATCCATGCCTGCACCAGGCGCGCGCTCGCCGCGGGTTCTGTGGCAATATGCTCCGTCACGCGGTCAAAGACGTTCTGCGCATCGCTGGAAGCACCCGCCCTGGGCGGGAGTGCCGCTGGGGTTTCACGTGCCGTTTCACCCTGCTCCAGTTGTGCCGACGAGGCACCCGCCACGGAAACCGCGGGCGCCGGCAGGCGCGGCGTGTCCAGTAGGCTGACGGCCTGTTTGCCCAGTGGCCGCAGGACCATGAAGCCCAGCACCAGCAGGCACACACCCATGCCCAGCGTGCGCAGCAGCGACGGTTGCGACCGCAATAGATCCTTTGCCTGTGAGCCGAACCGATCCACCACCGACGGTGCGGTGTTGTCCGCGTTGGTTGAAAAGCTGAGATTCTCCAGCACCACGCTGTCGCCCCTCTTGGTTTCAAAGCCGACGGCAGCTTGCGCCAGTTGTTCCATGCGCTTCATCTCGTCCGGTGTGCGCGGCTTCCACACCGTCTTTGCCTGTTTCGCATTGCCGTCCGGCACCATGCGGTCGTTGATGACGATGGCGGCGGCGATGCGGCGCACACGACCAGGCCCATCTTCCGTATGCGTCACGTGCCGCGTTACGGCGTAGCTGTTCGATTCCTGGCGCGTGCTCTGTGTCTGCGAGGGCGGTGTCGCTGCAGCCGCAGGTGCCACGACCGCGTTCGGCGTATTGGAAACAGGGGTCGCGGAAGGCGTGTTGCTGGCCGTTCCCGCAATGCCGCCGGACTTCGTCGTCAATGCGCTTTGCTCACTCTTTTGCGTGCTGACCGGAACGCTCTGCGTTGGATCATAGGTTTCGTCGGTGTGCTCTTCAGACCCGGTCAGATAGCTCAGGTTCACGGTGGCGTGCACGTTGCCCGCACCGGCCAGCGGTTCCAGCACATGAATTAGCTTTGCTTCCAGCACACTTTCATCTTCACGCTGCGTTCCGTTGCTGGGTTTGCCGGTAAGGTCGACACGACCGTCCGCGTCCACCAGTGTGACCGCGTTTATCTGCAGGCCTTCGACCGCACTCGCAATCATGGTGCGGATGGACTCCGCTTCCTCGCGCGGCACATTGGTGCGGCGAAGCTTCAATACAACGCTTGCTTTTGCCGGCTGGTCTTCGCTGCTGAACGCGCCCTGCTTCGGAAGCACGATGTGCACACGCGCCGAGCGGATCGCCTCCATGGTTTCGATGGTGTGTTCCAGCTCGCCTTCGAGCGCACGCTGGTAGTTCACCCGCTCGTCGAATTCCGATCCGACCCAGTTGGGCTTGTCGAACAACTCGAACCCGAGCCGGCCCGACTGCGGCATGCCCTTGGCCGCGATGGCAACACGCGCCTTGTCCAGGTCTTCCGCGGGGACCTGCAGCGCCGTGCCATCCGGCGTGGTCTGGTAGGTGATGCCGGCAGAAGACAACTGCTGCTCCACCTGTGCTGCGTCCCGCGATTCCAGGCCGCTGAACAGCGTGCGCCAGTCGGTGCGGCTGGACCACCACGATGCGACCGCCGCCAACCCAACAAACGCCAGCACCGAAAGCACCAGCACCTTACGCTGGGCTGCCTGCAACCCCGACCAGCGCTCCCGCAGCATCGCCAGCATCGCTTTTGCCTTGCTGGCTCCCGCGCCTAATTGTGCCTGATCCGTCATCCCGCTCCGACCATGAAAAAGCTCACCACAACTTTGAAACAAGACCGGCAGCATACCGG
>CBAAAH010000120.1:0-5551 GCA_964658865.1 uncultured Granulicella sp. | reverse complement strand
ATTTTAAAACTGCATCTGCATCATCGTCTGATAGGCAGAGACCGCCTTGTTGCGCACCTGCAGCGCAAGCTGAAACGCCAGCTCCGACTTTTGCGTGGCGATCATGGCGTCGTGCACTTCGACACCCTGGCCGCTCAGCAGCCCGGTCACGGCACTCTGTGCGTCGTTGTCCAACTTGGACACCTGCTGCGCGGCAGAATGAAACAGATTTCCAAACATGTCGCTGCCGCCTGTGCCGGTCGCGGTGGTTGCGGTTTGCGTGGCCGCCTGCGCACTGGTGGCCGTATTGGCTGCAAGCTGAATAGCGTCGATCGGATTCATGCGTCTCTCCGTGTTGCCTTGTGTTGCGTGACTTACTTCAAGATTTCCAGCGAAGCGGTGAGCATGCCTTTTTCTGCCTGCAGAGCACTCGCATTCAAGCTGTATGCACGGCTCGCGCCCATTAGGTCGACCATTTCCGTGACTGGGTTAATGTCCGGGTAGGCGACGTATCCACTCGCGTCGGCATCCGGGTGTGACGGGTCGTACCGCATAATCGCCGGCGCGGTACTGTTCACCACGGATTCGACCGAAACCCCGGGAGCCGACGCACCACCCTGCGTCTGCGACTGCAGCACGCCGGCAAACGTATTGTCGGACTGAACGACCACCTGGCGTCGTTGATACGGGGTGCCGTCTTCCGTCCGCGTGGTTTCGGCGTTGGCCATGTTTGCCGCGCTGATTTCCGCGCGTTGCCGCTGCACCGTCAATCCCGATCCACTTAAACTCATTACACCGAACAGGTTCATCGCTTACCGCCCTTCCGATCTGATTGCGTCTGACATGCGGCTGAATTCGTTCTTCAGCAGCGCGATGCCGGTACGAAACTGCAACTGGGTCTGCGCCATATTCATAGCCTCTCGGTCCATGGAAACGTTGTTGCCGTCAGGCCGTGACACCAGGCCCGCAACTTCGCTCAACGACGCCGGCTGTACCGTTCCCGTCGTGTCCAGCGCCTGCGTATATTCCTTGGAAAAGTCCATGCCTACCGTCTGGTAGCCGGGCGTTTCCACGTTGGCCATGTTCGCGGCGGTAGCATGCATGGTTTGCGATTGCAGGTCGAGATAGCGGGTTAGCGCATCGGCAATGGGAAGATTCAGCACAGTGTCACCTAAAGAAAATCCGTTCGTCTGCCGATGAGAGATGCAAGTGCAGGGCCAAAGAAAAAGCCGCTCGTGAGAGCGGCCTAACGTGAAACTCCTTAGTCTGCGCTTAGCCGTTTGAACCGCGCAGCCGAATGTCGTTCACACCGATCTCTGCCGCGTCTCCGGTTAGAATCGCCCCACGTTCCAGGACGTGCATCAGTTCCCGTACGTTGCCGGGCCAGGTATACGCCTGCAGCATCGCGACCGCATCGGCGGAGATGCGCCGCGTCGGCATGCGTTCCCCCAGCTTTCGCAGCAGATAATGAATCAGCATGGGCAGATCTTCCGGTCGTTTCCGCAGCGACGGAACTTCCAGCGGAAAGACCGCAAGACGGTGATACAGGTCTAGGCGAAAGGTGCCTTCGTCGCTGCGCTGTTCCAGCGGCTGGTGGGTCGCCGCGACGATGCGTACATCCACCCGCGACATCTCGTTGTCGCCGATCTTCTGCAGTTCGCCGCACTCTAAAAATCGCAGCATCTTGGCCTGTAGCGCGAGCGGCATTTCCCCGATTTCATCCAGAAACAGCGTGCCACCATGTGCGGCTTCAATGCGTCCCTTACGGGATGCCACCGCGCCGGTAAATGCGCCCCGCGTGTGGCCGAACAGCTCGGCTTCCAAGAGAGACTCAGGAATGGCGGCGCAGTTGAGTACCACAAACGGCTTGCCTGCGCGATCGCTCAAGCGATGCACCGCCTTCGCCACCAGTTCCTTGCCCGTACCGGTTTCCCCTTCGATCAGCACTGTCGCGGGACGCGGTGCAACCAGCCGCACCATGCGGCCAAGTTCCCGCATGACCGGTGCGTCACCCACGATCTCCGGCAAGGCAAATACGGGCTCACTGGCGACGGACTCCGCCGACACCAACAGTGAGGCGGCGGTCGGAATGCCGCGACGCGCAGAATCTCCAAGCACAAAGCTGTCGTCCGGCAATACGGCTGCAGCCGCGCGCGACACCAGCGCAGGAATGCTCTCCGGTGCGGTGACCCATGCCGGCGCATCCGCAACAGAAACATCCTGCACCTCGCGCAGAGCGTGCAAGAGTTCGTGCCGGCGGGCGCATTTCGGCGTTCCCGGGGTGACGGTCCCGTCCAACTGCAGCAGATCCATCGCCGGAAACTGTGCACGCAACGCCCGTGCGAACTCGGTAGCTTCCAGGTCGGGAAGCCAGCCGTCCAGCAGCACCGCCGCCGGCGTCATCGCTTCCAGCAACAGCAGGGCTTCCGCGCCACCCGCCGCTTCTGACACCGTCCATCGCATGCCGGCAAGCTGCCCCCGCAAACGCTCGCGGACAAACGCATCCGGCGAAACGAGCAGGACGGTACTGCTGCTTGGAGTTGCCGGCAACGCTGGACGTGAGGTCTGCCCCGAGCCCTGTGGTGTCATCGATCCTGTCATGCCGTGCCTCTTCCCGCTTCGTTCGTTCGATCCAATAATCTGTTCGTCTGAATGCGCAGCGTTTTTACATCGCGCATCGCCCTGGCACATTCCTGCCGAGCCGCCACCAGCATCGCCTCCACCGCCGCCGGATCGCGCTCGCGCGCCAGAATCTCAAGCGCAAGCGCGATGGAGGTTAACGGCTGACTCAGGTCGTGCAGTGCCGTCTCCATCGACCGGAGCGCGATGGGCAAGTTATCCACCGCGACGGCACCGACCGTAAGCAACTCGGCACTGGGTTCATCCTGCCGCGGGTTCCGTTGCACCGCGGCCCTCAAGCCGCACCCACCAGCAGCATCGGCACACGTGCAGCGTCGGCAGCACCGGCAGAGCGAACGGGCCGCTTGCCCAGGGCAGACTGCTGCACAACGGTGGCAGCCTGCGGTGGACGTATCGTGTATCCCGCGCCACGTACCGTCTCCACCAACTCCGCATCGCCGGCAGAGGTCTGCAGCTTGCGGCGCAGGTAATTCACATAAACATCGACGACATTGGTCCCGGCGTCCGGCGACATCTTCCAGACATTGGCCAGCAGTTCCGGCCGCCCAACCGCACGGCCGCGGTGTTGCAACAGGTAGTCCAGAAGAGCGAACTCCTTGCTCGTCAGGTCCACTGGCACATCATGGCGGCAGACGATGCGGCTTACGCGATCCACCTGCAGATCGCCGTGCCGGATCACGCTGCTGGCCACGCCGTTGCGGCGTCGTGCGATCGCCCTGCAGCGCGCCAGCAGCTCGTGAAACGAGAAGGGTTTCAACAGGTAATCGTCCGCGCCCAGATCCAGGCAGGTCACCCGATCTTCTACCGCTCCACGACCGGTAAGCACAAGGATGGACGTCGTTTGCAGCTCGGCGTGCAGTCCGCGCAGAACGTCCATGCCATCGCGCCGAGGCAGGTTCAGATCTAGCACGATCAGGTCTGGCAGTTGCTGTGCGACCGCAGCCATGGCCTCATCGCCGTCGGTCGCCAAAGCTACCGTGTGTCCTTCCAGTTCCAGTCCCTTGCGCAGAAACAGTTGCAGTGCAGCGTCATCTTCAACAATTAGTACTCTCATTTGGCTCTCCTTAATTTCCTAGGGGAACCTGGGGCAGAGAAACAACAGTGAAACAGGTGTACTCGACGTCTCTTCGGACAATTCGTAAGCGGGTAGAGACCTCACTTTCCAGCACTCAGACGTACCACGGCAATCACCCATGGCGGGGTAGCGCGGGCGAATCTGTTCAAAACGGGAAACAGACTCTTGTTTCTCAAGGAGGTACCCTGATGCTTCGCTCGCTGTAACTTTGTGTTGCGGTTCGCTTTTTATTCGCTACAATCGACAGTATGGCCATCACGCGGCGACAAAAAGAAGTTCTCGATTTTTTGACCGGCTTTACTCAGCGCAAGGGTTATTCGCCTTCCTATGAAGAAATCGCCGCCGGTCTCGGCCTGAACTCCCTTGCCACCGTGCATAAACACATTACAAATCTGCATAACAAAGGGATGCTGCAGCGCTCGCACAATCGCAGCCGGTCCATCGATGTTGTGTCGCAACGCGCGCCGAAGAAGTTTAGCGACCGCCTGCCGCTGATGGGCCGCATCGCCGCCGGCAAACCGGTGGAAGCGATCGAAACAGCCGAGACGATTTCGCTTTCGGAAATCATCGGCAGCCGCGAGGTCTTTGCCCTGGAAGTGCGCGGAGATTCCATGCGCGACGAACACATCGTGAACGGCGATTACGTCCTGGTTGAGCGCACGAGCTCGGCGCGTGAAGGCGAGATCGTCGTTGCCCTGGTCGACGGCTCGGATGCGACGCTGAAGCGTTTTTACAAGGAAGGTGCCGTGGTCCGGCTGCAGCCCTCGAACAGCGAGATGGCTCCGATTTTTGCACCCGCGGAACGCGTGATGATTCAGGGCAAGGTCCTGGGCATGTTGCGCAAGTACGCATGACGCCTTCCGCGGCCGATCAGTCCTCAGCCTCCTTTCTTGACCGTCCTGTCGAGCTGCTGGTGTTCGACCTGGATGGAACGCTGATCGACTCTCGCGAAGATCTGGCGACCGCCGTGAACGCCACACTGCTGCGATTTGGGCGTGTTTCCCTCCCGCTCGACCGCATTGCGGGCTTCATCGGCGATGGTGCCTCTATGCTGGTTGACCGCGCGCTGGCAGCCACCGGTGGCACCTCGCCCGCGCTGCTGCAGGAGGCGATGCCGGCATTCCTACGCTTTTATCGCAGGCATTTGCTCGATCACACCTATGTGTACGACGGCGTACTCGCCGCGCTTCACCGCATTTCCGCCGCTGCACCTTCCCTGCCGATGGCGATTCTGACGAACAAGCCCGTGATGCCTTCCAAACGCATCTGCGAAGCACTTGGTCTGTCGACGTTTTTCTTTGCGAACTACGGCGGCGATAGTTTTGCGACCAAGAAGCCGGACCCGCTGGGCCTGCAATGGGTGATGCAAGAGGCAGCGGTACTGTCAGGGCGCGCAGTGCTGCCGGAAGCGACGGTACTGATTGGCGACTCCGACGTAGATGTGCGGACGGCGCGGGCTGCTGGCGCCAGAAGCCTGGGCTGCACCTACGGCCTTGCCACGAAGGCCATGCTTGCCGCCGCACCCGATGCGGTGGTGGCGTCTGCCGCGGAGTGGCCGGCGATCTTCGGCTTGCAGGAGCGCTTACACGTAGCAGCTTTTACTGCAGCACCGCTTCAGGCGTAACGACATACCTTGTGGCGGAAATGGAGGAATCATTGGCAATGCGGTGTCGATTCGGCCAGGCACTTCCGCTTTTCCTTCGCCCCACGTATTCTATTTGCAATGGACTTTCAGCTTGCCACCGACTACACGCCGCAAGGCGATCAGCCTCGCGCCATCTCCGAGCTTTCGGCCGGCCTGCGCGACGGCGAAAAGCACCAGGTGCTGCTGGGCGTCACCGGCTCCGGCAAAACCTT
>CBAAAH010000119.1:2886-8241 GCA_964658865.1 uncultured Granulicella sp. | reverse complement strand
CGCAGTACGAACAAAACTTGTCGCAACCTTCGATGATGGTGATGTACCCGCGATGCGGGTTCGACCGCGCGGTGAACTCCGTGTCGAAGGTCTCTTCGGTTTGACGGTCGTCCAGGCCGGTGATGCGCTTTTCGCCGGCTTCCAGGCGCACCAGCATCTCCGGCAGGTTGCGGTAGCTCGCCGAACCGCTTACCAGCGACACATACGGTGCCTTCTCGAAGATCTTGTTGCCTTCCTGTTGCGCCACGCAGCCCAGCACGCCGAACTGCTTGCCCTCGCCCTGCATCTTTTTGTATTCGTTCAGGCGATGGAAGACCTTCTGCTCTGCCTTGTCGCGGATGGAACAGGTGTTGTACAGAATCAGGCCGGCGTCCTCTTCCGTGTCGACGCGGCGATAGCCCTCATGCTCCAACGTGCCGATGACCTTTTCTGAGTCGTGGGCATTCATCTGGCAGCCGAAGGTTTCGATATAAAACGTCTTCCCGGGTTCAGACATACGATCGATTCTACGCCGTTTGCGCGTGTTCCTGCCGCCATTGCGCGATGCTTGCCTCCAGCGCCGGCCGGCAATCCTCCAGCGCGTCGTGGATGCCGCGCATGGAGGCATCGGGGCACACTTGTACCAGTTTCGACGAATTCAGACCGGCAATGAGCGGGCGCGATGCCGGCTGATGCAGCGTAGCCGTCAACACGCCTTCAATGGTGTCCGTCGCGAAGCCAAACTCCCGTGCGATCTGCTCGGCGAACTCCCGGCGGTTCACCATGTCCGGACCGCACGCGTTGTAGACACCGGTCGCACCTGCCTGCAACAACGCAAACGTCGCGCGTGCAAGATCTACGTTGTAGGTTGGCGTCGCACTCTGATCCTCCGGCACGCGCACGCCCTGACCCAGCGTCAGCCGCTTCAACACCTGGTAGACAAAGTTCTTGCCCTGCCTGTCCGCGCCGTATACCCCGGCGGTACGCAGGATCAGCGCCTCCGGATGGAAGCCGAGCACTTGCGTTTCGCCGGCCAGCTTATCCCTGCCGTACACATTTAGCGGGTCGGTGGCAGCATCCTCCGTGTACGGTCCTGGTGTCGCGGCAAAACCATTGAACACGTAGTCCGTCGAGTAATACACGAACGGCACCTTCCGCTCCCACGCGTACGCCGCCAATGCTCCCGGACCTGTGGCGTTCACCTGCAACGACAGTTCCGGATCGTCCTCGCAGCCGTCCACGTGTGTCCATCCGGCGATGCAAAGAATGGCCGAAAGATCCTCTTGCCGCAGGATGCCGGCGACGTCCGCGGCGTCAACAACGTTCGCGAGATCAAGCTCAACCCAGCCGGGTTGCGGCGTGCGCGCGGCTGCAAGCACCAGAGATTCACGCCCGGTCTTGCGGAGAAAGTCGCACATCGCCGCGCCGACCTGGCCGCTCGCTCCAACGATCAAGACCCTGCCACGGTCCGGCATCCACTTCATCGCTGTCCCCATTTCAGCTTCGACCGCAGCACCTTGAACAGGCCATGCTGTCCCAGCCGCACCAGATTGACCGTGTAGGGCGAACGCCGGCATTGAATCTGGTCGCCCTTCTTCAACTCCACGGCTTCCTGACCGTCGATGGTCAGGAATGTCTGGTCCGCCGCCCCCTCCACGTGCAGTTTGATTTCGGAGTCGCCGGGCACCACGATGGGTCGGATAGTGAGCAGGTGCGGGCAGATGGGCGTCACGATCGTCGCATTCACGCTCGGCATCACGATCGGTCCGTTCGCGGCGAGGTTGTAGGCGGTCGATCCCGTGGGCGTCGAGACGATCACGCCGTCTGCGCGGAAGCGCGCTACCATGTCGCCGTCCACCTCCACCACGTATTCGCCGATGCGCGCGATCGTTCCCTTCGACAGCACCACGTCGTTCAGCACATCCCACTGTTGAAACATCTTGCCCTTGCGCAATAGGTCGACCCGCAGCATGCCCCGCACGTCCATGTCGCAGCAGCCTTTGCACCATCCGTCGAGCGTATTGTAGAGCTCGGTCAGCGGCACCTCGGTCAGGAAACCGAGCGACCCCAGGTTCACGCTCAGGATGGGCGTGTTCGTGCGCGCAAACGCACGCGACGCCGACAGCAGCGTACCGTCGCCGCCAAGCACGATGACCAGTTCCGGAGCAGACGCGGGCAGGTCCGCGCGCTCGGTATAGATCGGCTGGTGCAGGTACGCGGCACTCGTTTTATCCAGAATAGGTTCGAAGCCGTGGCCATCGAGCCAGGCAAGCAACTCCGCAAGAATGCTTTCGAGTTCAGGCTTCTGCGGCTTGGAGACGATGGCGACGCGAGGCATGGGTTCAGTCTACTTTGCGCGGCGGTGTGCAAGGTCGAGCGGTCTACCCAAAACGGGCGTGCAGCAGAAATTCCCGATTGCCTTCGGTGCCGGTGATCGGAGACTCAGCGACCTGGAGCGAATGGCCGGCCAGCGCTTTCACCGCAGCGCTCACACGTTCGATCGCGAGCGCATGCGCCGCAGGGTCGCGCACGATGCCACCCTTGCCGATCCACTCGCGCCCTGCCTCGAACTGCGGCTTCACCAGCACCACGGCCTCGCCTTGCCATGCCGTTGCAGGCTCGGCCGCGGCCGACAACACCGCCGGCAGCAGCAGCGTCGCAGAGATGAACGACACGTCCATCGATAAAAAGGTGAGCGGCTGCTTTTCTACCGTTTCCTGCAAGGAATATGCCTCGGCCAGCAGCGTTGCCGGCTGCAGATGGCGCGCATTGCAGCGTTCCAGCAGCTTCAATCGAGGGTCGTCGCGTAACGGCACCGCCATCTGCCCGTAGCCCGTGTCGACCGCCACAACACCCGCCGCTCCACGCTGCAGCATGCAATCGGTAAATCCGCCGGTGGACGCGCCGATGTCCACACACCACCGGCCCCGCAGAGAAATGTTCCAGCGGTCTACCGCGCCCTGTAATTTCAAGCCCCCACGGCTTACAAACGGCAGATCGTCGCCCAGCAGGCGAATGGCGACATTTTCTGCAAACGCGGCACCGGACTTGGTGACTTTCTGCTCGTTTACCAGAACGCGTCCGGCCAGAATCATGCCCTGCGCACGTTCGCGCGACGGCACAAGCGCACGTTCCACCAGCAGTTTGTCCAGTCGTTGCGGCACTATCCTATCCTCGCATCTTTGCCGCAAACGCACTCTGCTTCCACGGACGCGATACACTGTTGTCGATTCCCCGTGTAAGTCTGTACGGCAGGAGACATATTGCCGCTTGCCCACATCACATGCAGTGATTTCACGGTGTCAAACAGTATGGAAGAGATCGACATCTCATTTCGCAAAAGTGACCCCTTGCCGCATCCGGGTACCGCTGAACTGCGTAACTCAAGCAGTGCAGGAATGACACCGATCGCGCCGCCGGTCATGACGAACACCGAGGATGCCGTGCTATTGGCACTGGTTGGGCAGGGCGACGAGACCGCGATGGCGGCCTTGTTCGACCGCTATTCGCGTGTGGTCTACTCGGTCGCGGTACGCGTGTTGCGTGATCCTGCAGCCGCAGAAGACGTGTTGCAGGAGGTGTTCATGCAGGTTTGGCGTAAGCCCGAGGCCTTGGTGGCGAACCGCGGTACCGTGGGTGCATGGCTGGCCGTGGTCACGAGGAACCGCTCCATCGATCTGCTGCGGCGCCGCAAACCAAGCGATTCCGTAGAAGATGTGGTGCTTGCGTCCTCCACCGATCTGGCCAGGGAATCCGAACGGAACATCATGATTGAGCGTGCGCGCACCGTTATGGTCGCACTGCCCATGGAGCAACGCAAAACGCTGGAGATGGCCTTCTTTGACGGCCTCACCCACTCGGAAATTGCCGAAACGACCGGAGACCCATTGGGCACGGTCAAAACCCGCATTCGCACGGCCCTGCTGGTGCTCAGAAAGGCGATGCAAGCGTGAATGAGCCTGCCATCACCGCAGAAGACCTGACACTGTACGCGCTTCATGCGCTCGACGATACCGCCGCGGCACGGGTGGACCTGCTGCTGCGCTCGTCCTCCGAGGCACGCTCTGAGTTGTCGCTCATTCGCGGCGACCTTGCAGTACTTGCCATGAGCGCGCCCCAGCACACACCACCCGCGCTAAGCCGGCAACGCCTGTTCAAGCAGGTGGCCCGCGAGCGGCGTGTCGTTCCCATTCCCGTACCCATGGGCAACGAGCAGCATTTCGCTCTCGATGCAATACCGGTGCAAGTCCCGCCTGCGGCGTCGATGTCTTCCCCGGCGGTGCCTGCTCCGCTACCTGCCCGCCAGAGCACGGTTACGGGGGATCCCATTGCGCCCCGCACCCTCGGCTCGCGCGGCGTCCATGTTTCTCCGGAAGAGCGACGCGCGCGGGTGCGCCTTCCCCGTATCGTCGCAGAGCCCGAGCCGATGTTCGACGCAGCTCAGGCGGAATCGGACGATCTTCATCTACAAGCGAAGCAGCCGAGTGCCACAGACGGCTTTTCCGAAGTGAAGTCTGCGATGGAACCGCCGGCCGAGCCTGGAATCCGCCAAACCCGCGCGCCCTTGCTGACGGACAGCGCGGAACAGCAGAACGTCATTGCAGGGCTGTCGACTGAAAGTTCTCGCGCAGTGCCGACACGCCCTGTAGAGAGTTTGTCATCGCGAGAGGCTTCCTCCGGGCAGGCAGACTCTCCCATCCTCGCGCGTGCCGCCGTTGTGCCGATTTCGTTCGACAACGACACGGAGGATCGGTACACGCCATCACGACCGCTTGCGTTTCGCGGCGAACCGGACGCTACACCGCAGCCACGCCGGGCGGTCGTGCTGGCGTGGGCGGGGTGGGTGTCCGCGGCAGGCCTCGCCGCAGCCATGGTGTTTGCCGTGCGCACCAATACCGCGCTGCACGACCGGCTTCGGATGCAACAGGCAGCCCTGGTGCAAACGCGCTCCTCTGCCGCAAGGGCCGATCTCGTCCTGCAAACCATGGAGTCGGCCGCATCGCAACGATTTGTTCTGGCGCGGCAGGACACGGCGCCCGTTCCATCGGCACGCGTGGCGTACCTGCCGGAACACGGATCGCTCGTCTTTCAGGGAACCAACCTCGATCCCCTGCCGCCGTACAAAACCTACGAGCTTTGGCTCATCCCCAAGGGTGAGGGGAAGCTGCCCATCCCGGCCGGCACCTTCAAACCCGACAGTCGCGGTTACGCAACGCTGGTTATGCCCTCGTTGCCCACCGGAACCGTGGCAGGGAACTTCGGTGTAACGATTGAAGACGAAACCGGCAGCACAGCGCCGACTTTGCCCATCCTGCTCATCGGCCAAGCGGGATAATCCTCCTGCTGTCACGCGAAGAGGGGTGCCGCGTGAGCGGC
>CBAAAH010000119.1:0-2876 GCA_964658865.1 uncultured Granulicella sp. | reverse complement strand
CACCCCTCTTTGTTGCTGTGGAATGGCTACTGTGCCGTTACGCGTACCGCGAGTCCGTACCCCTGCAGTGGCAGCGTTGTAATGACCGCATCGGTATCGGTCCGAATGACCGTCACCACCTGCGTGTCCTTTGCAGTGACGTACACTTTGCCGGTAGGTGTACCGCTCGTGGCGGCAATCCAGTTCAGGGTACCGCCAACAGGTATCACGCTGGTCGCCACCATACGCTGCAGGTCAACCACCGTGACCGTGCCGTTGCCATTGTTGCTGTTCGCGATGTACGCCTTGTTCTGGTCCTGCAAAATCGCGACCATTACCGGTCCGACGCCCACAGGAATGGTCGCCAGCACACTACCGAAGCCCGTCGAATCCACCGGGTTGGTCGCATCGCAATTGGTATTGGTGCTTTGTGTCGTTACTGAGCAAAGCGGAATGTTTATTACGGACAGCGATCCGGCGGTCGTCCCGTCGCCTGCGTTCAGCACCGCAAGCTCGTTCACCGCCGTATCCACGTCGGCCCAGATGGGATTGGGACCCACAACGATGCGCGGTGTCGTGTCCAGCGCGTTGGTTTGCGTGTTGATTACAGACACCGTGCCGTTACTGCCACTGGTAGCATCGCCCCCGCTGTTCAGCACAAACGCACGGCGACCGTCATTGTTCACCACACCATAGACCGGACTGCGGCCAACCGCAATCACATTTGAGATGGCATTGGAGGTCGTTGTATTTTCAATGCCCGTCGCAGTGCCCAGTGATGTGCCCGGAACGGCCCCCTGACTCAGCACGTACACGCGGGGCGAGGTCGGGCTGCCGACCGTATAGACGGGGTTCGCCGCAACCGGGTATTCCTGCCGGATCGTCGGCGGTATGCCGGGGGTTAACGTGGCGATGCGCGTGGTTCCAGGTTCTGTCACGTACACCGTACCGGGCGTCGAGGTGCCGCCGCTGGTCGCTCCCGCGATCAGGCCCAAAATCTGTCCCTGGCCAGTCCCGGTGGGCGTAGTTGATCCCGTTGCAAGCGTTGTGTGCTGCACGTTCACCGTGCGGAACGACGATGTGGTTGAGGTCGACACCTGCGCCGTGAATGCATCGATCAGCCCGGTTCCGGAATGCAGGACATATGCTTCGGAGTTGCCGTCCAATGCCAGGTACGTCGGTGCTGCCGCAGTGTTCAGCACGCCCACCACGGTATCGCCGGAAAAGTCGATGAGGGTTGCCACACCAGCCGCGCCGCTGCCCGGGTCCGCCACGGCAAGAGCATATTTCGTCGGCTGTGCCGACGGACCTACCGGGTTGATGGCACTGACGACCGGCCGATAGTTGTTGCCGCAACCTACCCCCGCCAGCGCAAGCGGCAGCAGGCACGCAGCGGCAAGCGAACGGAGAGGTGAACCAGATGCCGCGGTGCGCCTTGCACCGCCAGAACTACGCTGTACTACGGATTGCAAATGCTGCTCCCTACGCCGTGTGGTTGCGCCGCGTAAACGTACCGTGTGGCAAGTCGGCCGCCGGTTCGTTTCGCTCAGCCCTGATTGTATAGGACGTGCGAGATCGGCTTTCGGCGTAGACCGCCACGTGTCAAAGATCTTCCTTGCCGTTGATCCACCGATGGACGAAGCTGGCCTGTAAATTCAGCCGCATGGCCGTGTAACTCAGGATTTCGTGCATCACTCGTTGCGTGCGGTCCCAAGTGGAAATGTTGCCAAAACTGCTGCGCGGCGAGGTGTACACAGGCAGTCCCTCGTTGCGGCAAAGTGCGGCGATGCGGAAAAGGTGGGTCGGATCGCTGACCACGACCACTCGCTGAAATCCCCGTTCGCGCGCAATCGCGGCAAGCCGCTCGGCCTGCTGCTCCGTGTCCACCGACTCCGTTTCAGCAATGATGTGGTCGAAGGGTATCCCTTTCGCCAGCAGATAATCCCGGCCGACACTGCCTTCGCTAGTGCCGGATCGGTCATCGGCGCTGCCGCCAAGCGTTACAACCATGGGCGCGATCTGCCGCTGATACAACGACACCGCATGATCAAGCCGGGCGTGGTACACCGGCGATGGATGCCCAGCGTACTGTGCCGCGCCAAACACCGCGATTGCGTCCGCGGGGTGAGCGTCGTCGTGGTCGCCGACTGCACGCATCTGCGCATACACCCAGCCGCACCAGCCCACCGCGACAACAACAAACAGGAGCAGAATGAACGCAGCAAAAGTACGCCCGGCATGGCCTCTTTCCCGCAACGGTAGTCGCCTTGTCATGGATCTGGTATCGCGCAACGCCATATCTCCCGCCGACCCTAGCGCTGCAGCGCCAGGGCAATCTCGTGCGTGGGAATCGCTCCCTCGCGCAAAATCATCCACGAATTGCCGCCGCCGCTTAAGTCCACGATCGTCGTCGGCACCGAGCGCGCGGTTGGCCCACCATCCACGATCAGCGGTACCTGATCGCCAAGCTGTTCGCGCACGCAACCGGCCCACGTACACTCCGGCAGGCCGCGCAGGTTGGCCGAGGTCGCCGTGATCGGCAGGCCCAACGCTTTCACCACCGCACGCGGAATCGCCGCCTCCGGCACGCGCAGCGCCACGTTACCGGTGTGCGCCGTTACTCGCAGCGGCAGACGCGACCCTGCTTTCACGATGATGGTCAGCGGGCCTGGCCAGAACCGTTCAGCAAGCCGGTCGAACGCCGTATCCAGGTCGCGCGCCAGCTCATACGCGTGGTCGATGCTGCCAATCAGCAGGCTTAACGGCTTGTGCTTGGCACGTGCCTTGATTTCGTAAATCTGTTCCACGGCGCGCAGGTTCACCGGATCGACGGCAAGGCCGTAGAACGTGTCGGTGGGCAGTGCCGCCACCATGCCCGCGTTCAGGTGGCGGACTAC
>CBAAAH010000118.1:7258-8285 GCA_964658865.1 uncultured Granulicella sp. | reverse complement strand
GTAAAAGATGGAGCGGCAACGCGACCAGTACAGCGCGGCCAGGCACATGGGGCACGGCTCGCAACTGGTGTACACGTCGCAGCCGTCAAGCTGGAACGTGCCGAGTGCGGTGCATGCGGCGCGGATGGCGTTGACCTCCGCGTGTGCCGTAGGGTCTTTGGTGCGGGTGACGGAGTTGGCCGCTGCCGCAATCACCTCGCCGTCGCGCACCACCACCGCGCCGAACGGTCCGCCGCTGCCGGTGGCAACGTTGCGCGTGGCGAGCTCGATGGCCATGAGCATGAAGCGCGGGTCGGGCGTGGTGTGGGTCCCTTGGAGCGGCATCGTGCAACAGTATCGCATCCGCACTTGCCGTTTTACGTGGTGCCGACGCGGATACTCCAACCAATCGGCTTTACTTTGCCGCAGAATGGAGCCATGCAACTTGCGTATTGCAGCCGGCGTGTGGTGTTGCCCTCGGGCGAGTTTGACGGCGCCGTGGTGGTCGACGGCGAACGCATTGCCCAGGTCTGCCGTCGCGACGAGCTTGCTGCGGACGTATCGGTGCGTGTGCTGGAGGACGGCGTGGCGATCCTGCCGGGGCTGGTCGACACGCATGTGCACATCAACGAGCCGGGCCGCGCGGAGTGGGAAGGCTTCGGCACAGCCACGCGCGCGGCGGCAGCGGGCGGGTTCACCACACTGGTCGACATGCCGCTGAACTGCCTGCCGGAGACGACGACCGTTGCCGCGCTGGAAGAAAAACGCCGTGCCGCCAAGGGTTGCTGCGCCGTGGACTGGATAAGCTGGGGCGGTGCCGTGGACGGCAATCAGCAGCACCTGCTGCCGCTGGCGAAGGCCGGTGTACCGGGATGGAAGTGCTTCCTCGTCTACCCCGGATGCGAGGGATTCACCAGCATCGATGCGGCAAATCTGGAAACCGCGCTGCCGGTCATCGCCAGAACGGGCCTGCCATTGCTGGTGCACGCGGAGCTGCAAGGGCCGATTGACGCCGCTGCCGCGAGGCTTCCACCACCGGAGGACGCGG
>CBAAAH010000118.1:0-7248 GCA_964658865.1 uncultured Granulicella sp. | reverse complement strand
TGCCACGTATCTTGCGAGCCGGCCGGACACGGCGGAGACCGAGGCGATCGCCTGGCTGCTCGACCGATGCCGTCGCTACCGCTTTCGCCTGCACATCGTGCACCTTGCCACGGCAACCGCGCTGCACCTGCTGCGCGAAGCAAAAGCCGAGGGTCTGCCGGTAACAGTCGAGACCTGCCCGCACTATTTGCACCTGTTTGCTGAAGCCATTCCGGACGGCGCGACGGAGTTCAAATGCGCGCCACCGATCCGCTCGCAGGCCAACCGTGAGGCACTTTGGGAAGGTTTGCGCGACGGCACCATCGATCTGATTGCGACCGACCACTCGCCCTGCCCACCGGCGATGAAGTGCGCGGAGGATGGCCGGTTCAACGTAGCGTGGGGCGGCATCGCAAGCTTGTCGACGGCGCTGTCGGTGGTGTGGACCGAGGCGTCATCACGCGGATTTGGATTGGCCGACATTGCGCGCTGGATGGGCCATGCAACTGCGGCGCTCGCCGGCCTTTCCGGCCGTGGTTGCATTGCGGAAGGCAACGCGGCAAATCTCGTCTTCTTCGATCCCGAGGCCACGCAGATCGTGAGAGCCGATCGCCTGCACTACCGGCACCCCGTGTCACCCTACCTGGGAGAAACGCTGCGCGGCGTGGTGCGCGAAACGCTGCTGCGCGGCACGACCGCATACCGCGAAGGGTCGCCGTTCGGCACACCCGACGGACGCGAAGTGCACGACGGAAAAGGCATGTATGCTGGCACTCCATGAGCTTTCCCGTGAGCCTTCGCGCATGAGCTTTCTCGACCGCTGGAACACCATGCCGGCAGACGCCGCTGCCGCTGCCGTGTTGCCCTGCTGCGGTTCGCACGCGTGGGCTGCGGCGCTCGTCTCGCGGCGACCGCTGGGCTCGTTGCCGGAGCTGCTGGCAGCCGGCGACAGCGCGTGGTGGGCGCTCTCACCCGCGGACTGGGACGAAGCTTTTCAGTCGCATCCGCGCATCGGCGAACGCCATGCCGCAGGCCCTGCGACTGAAGCCAGCCTGCGCTGGAGCGAGGTCGAGCAGGGTGCAGCCCTCACCGCCACGCCCGCCGAGATCGAGCAGCAGATCGCCGAGGGCAACCGCACCTACGAGGCAAAGTTCGGCCGCGTCTTCCTGGTGCGCGCGGCAGGCCGCGATGCTGCGGACATCCTGGGCATCCTGCAACGCCGCATGGATCGCACCACCGAAGACGAGCTGCGGGAAGCCGCCGAACAGCAGCGCGAAATCACCCACCTGCGGCTGCAACGATGGCTCGCGGAACACGAAGCCATGGAGAGTGCATGAGCATTTCGACGCACGTGCTGAACACCGCAACCGGCGTTCCTGCCGCGGGCATCGCCGTGGAACTGGACTTCGACAGTGACGGCGAATGGACCACGCTGAATGCCGTGACCACCGACGCCGACGGCCGCGTGCAACACCTGTTGCCGAAAGGCGTAACGATGGAACCCGGCACGTACACCGTGCGCTTTGCCACCGGCGCATACTTCGCGCGCGAGGGCGTGCAGGGCCTGTATCCCACGGTGGAAATCACCTTCACGGTGCGGCCAAGCCAGGCGCACTACCATGTGCCGCTGCTGCTGAGCGCGAACGGCTACACGACTTACCGGGGGAGTTAGAAACGATGGCAACGCTGCGCGAAAACCGGTACGGCAAAACAGGCGTGCGGCTGATGAAGGTGCGCCGCGATGGCGCGGTGCACCACATGGCGGAGTGGACGGTGCGTGTCTTGCTGGAAGGTGAATTTACCGACGTCTACCTGCACGGCGACAACACCGACGTGCTGGCGACCGACACGATGAAAAACACCGTGTACGCGCGCGCCAACGTGTCGCAAACGCGGTCGATGGAGGCATTCGCGGCGGAGCTTGCAACCTTTCTGCTGGAGCGCAACCCACGTGTGAGCGCGGCGGAAATTCACATCGAAAGCGCGCTGTGGAAGCGGCTGACGATCGACGGCGTGGCGCATCCGCACGCCTTTATGAAAGGCTCGAACGAGCGCGCGACGGCAACGCTGCGACAGACACGTGAGGGTGCGACCCTGCGTTGCGGCCTGGAAGAAATGACCGTGCTGAAGACCGCACAGTCGGGATTCGTCGGGTTCAAGCGCGATGAGCTGACGACGCTGCCCGAGACGGAGGACCGGCTGCTGGGAACGGCGGTCGCGGCTTCGTGGATCTACAGCATCTCGCCGGATGACGCGACCAGCGTTGTATTACGGAAGCATGTGCGCGAGAGCCTGCTTCGTACGTTCGCGCAGCACGAGTCCAAATCCGTGCAGCAGACGCTGTATGCCATGGCCGAGGACGCGATCGAGGCTGTCGCGGAAGTAACGGAGATGACGCTGACCATGCCGAATCGCCATAACATCCTGGTCGACCTGCATCGGTTTGGGCAGACGAACGCCAATGAAATCTTCGTGCCCATCGATGACCCCAGCGGCTACATTGAAGCGCGGGTGACGCGCGCTTGACGTCGCCCCTGCTAACCGCCGGGGAGGCCATGACGCTGGCGGAAGAGGCCGTAGCGCGATGCCGCCTGCTTGCCGCCATCACCGATGTGGCGGGTGAAACGACGCGCACGTTTCTAAGCGAAGGCATGCGTCGTGCCAACGCGCAGGTGGCCACGTGGATGCAGAAAGCCGGGCTGAGCGTGCACACCGACGCGGCAGGAAATCTGCATGGCGCACTTGCCGGAACTTCTTCAGAGACCGCGCCTTTCCTTCTTGCATCGCACCTAGACACGGTGCCGAATGCGGGTGCGTTCGACGGCATGCTGGGTGTGGTGCTGGCCATCGCACTTGCGGAACAATGCGGGGGGTCGCTTCCCTTTCCGCTGCGTGTCGTTGCATTTTCTGAAGAGGAAGGCGTGCGCTTCGGCGTGCCGTTTCTGGGATCGCGCGCGCTGGTCGGTGAGTTGGACGATGCACTGCTTGCACGCACGGACCGCGACGGAGTGCCGGTGCGCGAAGCGATCCACGACTACGGGCTAAACGAGGACGCGCTGCCTGCAGCGAAGCTCGAGCGCGCGCTCGGTTACCTGGAGTTCCACATCGAGCAGGGACCCACGCTGGAGCACGAGAACCTGCCGCTCGGCGTGGTGGACGGCATCGCCGGTCAGAGCCACTTCGCACTCACCTTTCACGGCACGGCAAATCACGCGGGCACGACACCCATGAACCTGCGCCGCGATGCCATGACCGCGGCGGCCGCATGGATCGGCGAAGTCGAGCGCACGGCGCAGCAGGCAGAGGGCGTGGTCGCAACGGTCGGCAGCATGGCCGCGCTTCCCGGTGTGCGCAACGTCATTGCCGGAGAGGTGCGTTGCAGCCTGGACGTGCGCTCCGCCAGCGACGCCGCACGCGAAGCCGCCGCGGAAAAGGCCCTCGCGCTCGCACGCGGCATCGGCGAGGCTCGCGGCATTGCCGTCACCATCGAAACGCTCCTGCGGCAGCCGACAATGCCAATGGATGCGGCCCTGACATCACTGCTTGCAGAGGCTGTCGCAGCCGAGCGGTTTCCCGTGCACCACATGACCAGCGGCGCCGGCCACGACGCCATGGTCGTGGCGCCGCACCTGCCCACGGCGATGCTGTTTCTGCGCACGCCCGGCGGCCTGAGCCACCACCCCGACGAGGCCGTGCACACCGCGGATGTGGCCTCTGCGTTGCAGGTGGGCGCACGCTTTCTGCACCGGCTTGCGACGGATCGCGAACGGCTTGCAGCGCAACAGGAGACCCCATGACGCTACCACCCGGACACCTGCACCACCTGGGACAGACGCGCAGTCGTCGCGCGCAGGATCACCTGCTGCAGACGCCCGATACCTTTGTCGCCGCGCCGCTGCCCGGCATGGTGGAGGCCACGGCCATCGTGCACGCGGCACCGGCGTTGGGTGCGGCGTTCACCCAGTACACGGCGGTGTTGCAGCCCGGTGGACAGCTCGGTCCGACGGCCCACTCCCGCTTCGTCTACGTGCTGCAGGGCGCGGCTACCATCGAAACCGACAGCACGACGCAAACGCTGGGCGAGGGCGGTTTTGCATGCCTGCCGTCCAACACCCGACACACGGTGCGAACGGGCGAAGGCACACACCTTGCCGTCATAGAAAAACCCTATGTTGCCGAGGCTTTCACCGATCCGCCCACGGCACTGTTCGGCAAGGAACAGGACATTGGCGGCACACCGCTGCCGGGCAACGACGGCATCCAGGTGCGCACGCTGCTGGGTACCGATCCGCGCTTCGACTTCGCCGTGAACACGATGGAATACGCCCCCGGCGCACGCCTCGGCATGGTCGAAGTGCACGTGATGGAGCACGGCCTGCTGCTGCTGGAGGGCGAGGGCATCTATCGGCTGGGCGACGCATGGTATCCGGTCACGGCGGGCGATTTCATCTGGATGGGGCCATTCTGCCCGCAGTGGTTCGGAGCGCTCGGCAGCACGCCCGCCCGTTACCTGATTTACAAGGACTGGAATCGCCACCCACTCGCCGGGAACGGCCTGGAGTCACGGTTTGGCTGAAGCGATCACGATAGACGTCGCGCGGCTGACGGCCGAAATGGACCATCTCGCAACCTTCACCCGATGCGAGCAGACAGGTCGCGCTGGCGAACGTGCCGTCACCCGCGTGGTTTTTACCGAAGACGATCTTGCCGCGCGCGTGTGGATGAAATCTCTCTTTGCCGAAGCCGGTCTGGCCATCCGAGAAGACGCCGTGGGCAACACCTTTGCACGGTGGATCGGCAGCGACGCGACGCTCGCGCCGGTTGGCACGGGGTCGCACACTGACGCGATTCCACACGCCGGCATGTACGACGGAACGCTCGGCGTACTGGGCGGGCTGGAGGCGATTCGCGCGTTGCAGCGCCGGGGTGTGCGGCCGTGCCGGTCCATCGAGTTGGTGCTGTTCACGGCGGAGGAGCCGACACGCTTCGGCATCGGATGCCTGGGCAGCCGCCTGATGGCAGGAACGCTGGATGCCGGGCGCGCCGATGCGCTGACAGATACAGACGGCACGAAGCTCTTCGAAGCACGACAGCAAGCCGGATGGATGGGCGACCTGTCTACCGTTCGTCTGCAACCTGGAGCGTACAGCGCGTGGGTCGAGCTGCACATCGAGCAGGGGCCGCTGCTGGAGCGCGGCGGCCTGGCCATCGGCATCGTGACGGCCATCGCCGCGCCGGCCAGTTACCGCCTGCGGATCGATGGCTTCGGCGGCCACGCCGGTGCGTTGCTCATGCCCGATCGCCGGGACGCGCTATGCGCCGCGGCGGAAGTCGTGCTGGCAGTGGAACGTGCCGCGCTCGCCACCGGCTCCATCGACACCGTCGCGACCGTGGGCACCATCCACGTACATCTCGGCGCGGTCAACAGCGTGCCCAGCCGGGTCGACCTGGAACTCGACGTGCGCGATATCGATCCACAGCGCCGCGATGCGGTCGTCGCCGCGATGCGTGACGCATGCCGCCGCATCGAGCAGAGCCGCGGCGTTTGCATCGCCATGGATGAAGTGAACGCCGATCCGCCGGCGACGTGCGACATTGCGATCACGGACGCCATCGCCACGGCGTGCGTGCGCTCGCGGCTGACGCATCGCCCGATGGTCAGCCGCGCCTATCATGATTCCCTCTTCATGGCCCAGCTTGCGCCCATCGGCATGATCTTTGTGCCCTGCCGCAACGGCGTAAGCCACCGGCCGGATGAATTTGCTACGGTAGAGGCAATGAAAGACGGCGTGCAGGTGCTGGCGGAGACGCTTGCCCAACTCGCCGGTTAGACAGAGACCCATGCCGATCCAGACGACCAACCCGGCGACCGGTGCGGTGGTGCGCAGCTTTGCCCCACTGACCACGGACGCGCTGCACGCACGCATCGACCTTGCCGCGCAGGCTTACGCCGAACATCGGCGGCTACCGCTGGAACACCGCGCGCTCCTGCTGCGCAAACTTGCCGTTCTACTGCAGGAGGAGCGCGACGACCTCGCCCGGCTCATCACCCTGGAGATGGGCAAACCCATCGTCGCGGCGGAAGCGGAAGTCGACAAATGCATCGATTGCTGCCGCTACTATGCCGCACAGGCCGGCCGGCTGATCGCGCCGGAGATGCTGCGCGTCGAGGGCGTGAACAGCTACGTGCAGTACGAGCCGATGGGCGTGATCCTGGCCGTGATGCCGTGGAATTTTCCCTTCTGGCAGGTGTTTCGCTTTGCCGTGCCGACGCTCATGGCGGGCAACGCCGTGCTGCTGAAACACGCACCCAGCGTGCCGCAGTGCGCCATGCGCATCGAGGGATTGATGCGGCAGGCCGGGTTTTCCCGCGGCGTGTTCCTTTCGCTGTTGATCGAAGTGGACGCGGTAGAAACAGTCCTGAGCGACCCGCGCGTGGTTGCGGCGACCGTGACTGGCAGCGACCGCGCGGGCCGGGCCGTCGCCGCGCAGGCCGGGTACCTACTGAAGAAAACCGTGCTGGAACTGGGCGGCAGCGATCCGTTCGTCGTCCTGCCATCGGCCCCGGTGGAGGCTGCGGTACAGGCCGCGGTGAAGGGACGCATGGTCAACGGCGGCCAGTCGTGCATCGCGGCCAAACGTTTTATCGTGCACAACGACGTATTCGCCGACGTACAGCGCGGCATGGTGCAGGCGATGGAGCGGCTGCGCATCGGCGACCCCAACAAGCGTGAAACCGAGCTTGGACCGATGGCCAGCGAGCAGGCCGTGCAAACGCTGGAGCGTCAGGTGAAAGCATGTGTCGCCGCGGGCGGCCGCATTCTGACGGGCGGTTCACGCCTGGTCGGCGCGGGCTATTTCTTTGAGCCGACGGTCATTGCCAACGTCACGCGCACTGCTCCGGTATATCGCGAAGAGATCTTCGGACCGGTTGCGCTGCTGTTTCGCGCAAACGACCTGGAGGACGCGATCGCCATCGCAAACGACACACCGTTCGGCCTGGGCGCATCGGTCTGGACGAACGAACCGGAAGAGCAGCAGCGCCTGTTGAACGAAATCGACTGCGGCATGATCTTTCTAAACGCGCCGGTACAGTCCGACCCACGTCTGCCCTTTGGCGGCAGCAAGCAGTCCGGCTACGGCCGCGAACTGGGCTCGGCAGGCATGCGCGAGTTCATGACGGCGAAGACGGTCGTGGTCTCTTCAGGAGCAAAGCAGAGCAAGTCCTGAGAAGTTGGGAGTTAGAGAGAGTAGAAAGTAGAAACGAGA
>CBAAAH010000117.1:0-8317 GCA_964658865.1 uncultured Granulicella sp. | reverse complement strand
AATCGGTATACCCCGCAACCTGCAGTTTCAGATCGGGGTACTGCTGCAGAATCGCCGACACCTTCGCCAGCGAGATCTGCGCATTTTGCTTCAGCGCGGACTTGCCCGTGTCGAACAGAACATCGCCCAGCGTCACAATCAACCCGCGCGCACTCTCCTGCGTCGCCAGCACCGCGTTCAACTGCGCCCGCAGCTTCTCGCGCAGCGCCACAACATCCTGCTTTGCCGCGTCGGCCTGTGCCTGCGCTGCCGCTGCCGCGGAATTTGCCGCCGCCGCATTCGCATCGGCACGCGCACGCTCCGCGGCCTCACGATCCGCTGCGGCTTGCGCACGTTCCGCATCCAGCGCGCTCTGCTGTGCCTGCAACTGCGAAGCAGCCGCCTGAGACTGTGCCGCCTGCCGCGCATCGACCTCTGCCTGCCGCTCCGCCGCGGCCTGCTTGCGCAGTGACGAAATGCGTGCATCCTCACTGCGCTGTACTGCCTCGCGAGCGTACGTAATCTCCAGCTTGCGGTCGCCCTTTCTGTTCTGGTCGATGTCGTCCGCGTTCTTCAGGTCTGTCTGTACCTGCGCAAGAATATCGGGCGCATACTGGTCCGCTCCGGCCAGACGCGCAATGTTGTACGCATTGTGCGCCTCAAACAGCTCCAGCGGGCTGCGCTCATTGCGCGTGATCGGGTCCAGCACCGTCTTCGAGCCGTTGGTTCGCGAATACAAACCGCGCGGCAGCAGGGTGTAGTGCGCGTTCACCTTCTCCAGAACGCCGCTCGTCTTGTCGTCGATAATCTGGTTCTGCGCCACCACCACGTCGCTCGGCACTTTCACTGCAAAATACGGCTCAGCCGTCACAATCAGGCCGAACGACTGTAGATTCGTCGTCACGTTCAGGTTTACGTGATCGCCATCCGGCAGGACTTCGCCCAGGTTGCTGGGGGTGCCGTCCGGCGTAATTGCCCACAGCACGTAGGTCAGGTATTCCTTGCCGAAGCCATTTGCAGGCGTCAACTTATCCAGGTGCACATCGATACTGATGCGGCCCTTTTCGCTCTGCACCTTTGCGTCGCCTTTCATCTGCGGCGCCAGCGTTGTGCCCACAAACGCAATCTTCGTCGATCCGCTGCGGTGGAAATAGTTCACCGCATCCAGGTCGCGCTGCACCACGGTCACGCGATACAGTGGGACGCCGTTGATCTCGCCGGCAAAGTGCGCACCCACGCGCGCCGTCTGCGGATCGGCCGTGGGATTCGGCTCCTGCGCCAGCATCGTTGCTCCACACGACAGAACGCCTGCCAGCATTGCCGCAGCCGCAAGCTGCACCGGTTTTACTTCAAACACTCGCATCGTCACTCCACTATTCCGGCCGCGCATTTCATCGGGCGCAACCTGTCTGACACTTTGTTGGATGCAGAACACTTGCCCGTGCGACTCTGCGAAAGCAAACAAATGGGGCGAAACAGGCCAGGCCCCATCCATGGATGGAGGAATAGAGGCGTGAAAAATCGGAATGTGCAAGCAGGCTGTTTTAAATTCAGCCCATTCCACACGCACGCGCGGCAGGCTACTGATTGGCCGACTTCGCCGCACCTGCCGGCAGGCGTTCCGCCACTGGCGTCATGCGCCGTGAAAAAAACTCCTGGTACAGGTTCGCCAGCGCGCCCGCGCCCGTGCCGATCGCAAGGTTTACAAACGTCAGTCCTGCACCGTCGCGATCGCTCGCCGGGTAGTAAGCGTTGGATATTCCAGCAGACACCAGATTGCCGACGATGTTGGAATAGTTCGGCTGCCACTTCCCATTGTCGCCCTTGCAAATCACCACGCGGCTCATCGCATACAGCGCGCGCGACCGCGTGGTTCCGGTCCCTTTCCAGAAGTAGCGAGGGTCCTGCTTCAGCGCAATCGGTAGAATCACTCCGCCGATGGCTGTACTGATTGCACCATCCGCAAACGACGCGGCGTACCGCTTGGCATAGCCGCCCGCGCCCTGCCCATAGCCGCTGAGGGTGTCGCTCGCCTGTGACACACCCGCGCCCACACCCGTCAGCACCAGGTTTACCGGGTCGATCGTCGACCGAAATCCGAGGCTCCACTTATTGCGTGGCGACAGCGGTGCCGCATTCGACAGATAGCTCACGTAATAGTTGGGAAACATGCCAAGCACACGCTGTTTTTCTTCCAGCTTCACCTGCTCGGTTGCCACTTCCTTCTGCGTCGCGGTGACCTGCGCGTCCGCGCCGGCGGCGACTTCCACCATCAGCACCTGCGGCACCTGCACCGCGGCTCCGGCAATCAACGTGCCGTTCACCAGCCGCGTTACGTACGTTGCGCGGCTCACCTGCAGCGTAAAACGGCCGGCCGGCACCGCATGAAAGTCAAAGGCTCCGTCTGCTCCGGTGCGGTCGGCGCGCTCTGCCTGCGCCGTGTCGAAGCGCATCACCACCAGGGCTCCCGCAATCGCCACGCCATCGCGGTCCGTCACCACGCCGCGTACCGTGTCGGCCTCGCCTGGTTCGCGTGCCTCGGCTGCAGCCTCTTCACCCAGCGCGGCGTTGCTTTCCGCATCCTCCGGCACGTTCATCGATGGCGTATCCGGCAGGGGAGGGCTGGTCTGCACCGTCGGGTGCGCGGTCTCCTGGGCCGCACCCACAGCAGGCGGCAGGCAGAGCAGGAAAGTTGCCAGTAAGCAAGCTCTATCCATTCCCGCTTCGGTTGCCCTGCGTCGTGCCCGCATATCTGTGTGGACGCGGAAAATGCTCGGGAAGTTCTTCGCGCGCACAAAGTTTTTCCAGCGCAGCCGATGCAACGCCGAAATCCATCTCAAATGGGGTCGACCAGCTTGTGTGAAATGGCGAATAATGCAAGTTCCAGCCGCGTACTCACGCCCGTCTTATCAAACGTGTTCGACAGGTGCCGCTTCACCGTCTCTTCACTGATGCTGAACTGCTTTGCGATGTCTTTGTTGCTACAGCCTTCCACGATACTCTGCACCACTTCCAACTCACGCGGCGTCAGACCATAGGTTTTCTTTTCCGGCAGCGCCGCCGCCTTCTGCATCAGGCCGTGCAGCGCCTGCAGTAGGTTCACCACGCGCTCGCCGCCGATCCAGTAGTCGCCGCTGTACACCGCGCGAATCGACTCGCTCAGGTCGGCCGCCGCACTGTCCTTCAGCACGATCCCGCGTGCGCCAATCTGCAGCGCCTCAATCACCTGCTGGGTCGAAATCGTACTCGTCAGCAGAATGATCTTTACCCGCGGGCTTTTGCTCATGATGGCGCGCATCGCCTCCAGCCCTGGCAGCCGCGGCATCTGCAGGTCCAGCAGCAGAATATCCGGCTCGTGCTCCAGTGCCTGAGTAATCGCCTCATCGCCGTCACCGGCTTCACTGACCACTTCAAAGCCCGGCTCTTGGTTCAGCATGTTCTTCACGCCAAACCGCACCACCGGGTGGTCGTCTGCCACCAGCAGCCGAATCGTCGCCGCCGCCGTGGTCGAACCGCGTTCACTCTTCACGGACTTTGGCATGGAACACTCCTTGCGGTTCTATGGACAACCGTCGTCAATTCTGTTTATCGGTTTGGAGCGAACCCCGCACGCTAAACAGGAAACAGTGTCTCCAGCATAAGGCGAACCGCTCCCGTTGCAACACGCAGGCGCAATACTTTCTCCATCCCGTCACGCTCCAAGCCTTCCATTTCTGCATTCGCCGCCAGCCGCCACACCTGCCGTGCACCCATCATGCCGCTGCTGCCCTTCAGCGCATGCGCCTCGCGTGCAAACACCGCGCCGTCGCCTGCCTGTGCCGCAGCCTCCATCCGGTCCATCCGGTCTCCTGCATCCCCCAGCGCAAACGCATAAAATCTCCGCATTCCCGCATCCCCCATACCCTGCCGAAGCTGCTCCAGCGTCGCTTCGTCCAGAATGGGGCCGTCGTGCGCGGCCTCGGGTCTGACCCCACGATGCGCGCTTGCCTGATCCAGAAAGGCAGCTTCCAAAGCCGGCGCACGCTCCAAGGCAACGCGATCTTCCAATCGGTGCGCGACGGTCGATTTCCACCCGGCTTCGATGGCCTCCGGCGCAAATGGCTTTAAAACCGCGCCATCGTATCCCTCACCCGCGTTGGCGCGCGCCGTTGCCGACATCGCCAAAAGCACGGCCTCGGGTGCACCTGCACGCAACGCCAGCGCCAGCGCCGGCCCGCACACACCCGGCAGATGCAAATCGCACAACGCCAGCGCTGGAGTGCCGGCCCGCAATGCCTGTAGCGCATCCTCGCCGCTTTCTACCGCTTCGACGGTCCAGCCCTGGCCTTCCAGCAGCAGCGTCAGCAACTCGCGCGTCGCCGCATCGTCTTCCACCAGCAACAGCCGTTCCCCGTGCATCATGCGCACACTTTACATCGGCAGCACCTGTTCCGGCGACGGTACAAGCCTTTTTGTGACGCGCACCGACACGTCACGGGCATCGGTTCAGCGGCGATACAATCGCATCCAGCGCATGCGGCTTACCCTCGGCATTCTCGCGCTTCTGCTCACGCCGCCCGGCCTGCCCTCCGGCGGCTTCCATTGGCAGCGAACCATTACGCCTCCCGCCGGCGCGCCCACCGCTCAGGCCTGCATCCTGCTCGACGCCGCGATCTTTTCCAACGCCGCGCCGGCCCTGCGCGATCTGCGCCTCTTTCAGGACGGTTTCGAACTGCCCTACGCCATCGAAGAAAGCTACGACCCGCTCGCCCTCGAAACCGGCACCACCACAGCGGACGATCGCTCTCTTTACGACCCTGCCTTCATCGTCAATCTGCAGCAACGTCGGCAAAGCTTTGTCGCCGGCGATGCAATTCCACGGAATTTCCGCACACACGGGCCACGCGAGCCCGGGGATACAGAGTCCGTACTCGGCTTCAGTGCCAGCCTTGAACTTCCGCCCCACGTTCCCATCGAACGCCTCCGGCTCGATCCCGCGCCCACCGCGCCCACGCTCATCGCGATTGTCGTTACAGAAGTTCGGCCCGCCCAGGCCGATGCCATCGGGCCGCCGCCAACTGAAACCATCACCGGCACCATCGACTCCCAGCACCCCGCGCTGCCCATCACCATCGGTGCCAACCTGCAACATCGTGCCAGGCTCACGGTTGGTGTAGAAACGAGCGGTCAAGCGTTTCACCGCGTTCTCTTCGACATGCGTCGGCATTCACTCTGCTATCAACCGAGTTCCGCCTCACCGCTCACCCTGTATCTCGGCGGTGGTGCCAGCGTCGCTGCGAAAACATATAGCTACGCCTCCGACTTTTCCATTGCGCTCGACCGCCCCTACGCCACGTTGGGTCCGCTCGTCCCCAACCCGGACGATGCGCTTGTAGCCGCGGCTCAGCCGGCAGCAAACCGCCGTCGACACCTTCTCTGGGCCGCCTCCCTCGCTGCCGCCTTCTTCGTTTTTTCCGCTGGCCGCATGCTGCGCAAAGCAAAAAATAGCAAGAGCGGCTAAAAGACAGCAAAAGCAGCCCTGGGTACCTTGCTTACATTTCGCTGCTCCTATCGCAGCGCCTCATCCACCTCGCGATAGTAATCCGGAGACTTCAAAATCTCCCGCGGCTTCGACCCATCCGCCGGTCCCACCAGGCCATCCCGTTCCATCAGATCGATCAGGTGCGCCGCACGCCCATACCCGATGCGCAGCCGCCGCTGCAGCAACGAAGTGCTGGCTTTGCCGAACTCGAAGATCAGCCGCACCGCATCGTCGAACAGTTCATCCCCGTCGTTCGCGTCGCCTTCGGCAATCTCCTTGCCGGTCTTTTCATCCTTCGGACCTTCCAGAAAGCCTTCGACGTACTCCGCCTCGCCCTGCGCCCGCCAGAATTGGACCACATCTGTGATCTCCTTCTCGGTCACATAGGGTGCATGCACGCGCTGCAACCGGCTTGTTCCCGGCGGCAGAAACAGCATGTCGCCACGGCCCAGCAGGCTTTCCGCACCGTTCGAATCGATGATGGTTCGTGAGTCCACCTTGGTTGCCAGGCGGAAGCTCATGCGCGTCGGCACGTTTGCCTTGATCAACCCGGTAATGACGTCGACCGAAGGCCGCTGCGTCGCCAACACCAGGTGGATGCCAACGGCACGCGCCATCTGCGCCAGCCGGGTAATGCTCTCTTCCACGTTGGCCTTATCCAGCATCATCAGGTCGGCTAGCTCATCGATGATGATCATGATGTAGGGCAGCGGTAACTGCTCCTCGCCGCCCTCATCGAATAACTGGCCATTCTCGAACAGCTTGTTATATTGATCCAGATTTCGTACATGGCGCGACGCAAGTAACTTCAACCGCCGCTCCATTTCGCGCACGGCATTGCGCAGGGCGTTCGCCGCCAGCTTCGCCTCGGTGATGATCGGCGTAAACAGGTGGGGAATCCCTTCGTACATGCCCAGTTCCACCCGTTTCGGGTCCACCAGAATCATGCGTACCTGCTCTGGCGTGCTCTTGAACAGCACACTCATAATCATCGCGTTAATAGCGACCGATTTGCCCGATCCAGTCGATCCGGCAATTAAGACGTGCGGCATGCTTGCCATATCGGCAGTGACGATTCTGCCGTTGATATCCTTACCCATTGCAATGGCAAGCCGCGACTTGCTATTGGCAAAGTTTTCGCTCTCCACCACGTCGCGTAGCCAGATGGTTTCACGCTCATGATTCGGCACCTGGATGCCCACGGTCGACTTTCCCGCCATACGCTCAATCAGGATCGATTCCGCCGCCATCGCCAGGCAAAGGTCATCGGCTAAGCCGGTAACCCGCGAATACTTCACACCCGCGTCTGGACGGAACTCGAACGTCGTTACGACAGGTCCAGGATTGATCTGCGTCACCTGTCCGTCCACGCCGAACTCGGCGCACTTTTCCACCAGCACACGAGCTTCTTCGCGCAGGGCTTCTTCGCGAACGGCCGCATGCTCCTCGTTTTTGTACAGCAATGAAGACGGCGGCAACTTATAGCCATGCACGCTCTTGGCCGTCATCGCGACCGGCCGCAGATTTTCATCGGCACGCTTGCCGAACGAGATCTCCCTGACCGGATCTTCCATCGGCTGCGCGGGAATATGCCTTTCGGCTACGGCAAAGCTTTCCGCCGCGCGCAGCGGCTTCACCGGCGGTGGTGACGCAATGGGCCGTAAACCCTCTGCTTTCAACTCCCGCACGGGAAAGGGAACCACCTCTGCTTTTGCAGGTACGGCGGCCTTCGCCACGGGTGCCTCGGTGCGCTCCATCCAGCCGAACGGCGCTTCTTCCTGCACCGGTGCCGCTTCTGCAAAGGGCTGGTCCCAGTCTTCGAAGCCACCCTGCATCGGCGCTTCGTCATGCACCGCAAACTCGCTGCGCAGGTGTGCCTCTGCCGCCTGTTGCAGGTGTGGCGGCAGGGGTGCAAACTCCGGCTGTGGACCAGCATCCACGTCCGTGCGCGGCTGCTGCGAAAACAGGCTGCGCGACACCGGTGCAATCGCGTCTGCCGCCGCATCCGGCTTGATGCCCTTGCGCCAGAATCCCCATTTTGAAAACACGCCCGACAGCAAAGACCCATTGGCCGCAGCCTTGCGCGCCGCGATCTTCTGATCGTCTGCTTGCTGCCGCGCAAACTCGCGCTCGCGCTTCGTTGCGCCTTCCTCTTCCTCCGCCGCCGTTTTGCGCGCGGCCCACTTCTCGCGCATGCTGCCCAGAAAGCCGACTCGCTCCGTCGCCCACTCCTGCGCTGTATTGAACGTAAACGTCGTCGACAGATACACCGCGACGGCAAGTACCAGCGCCACGCACACCCACGCGCCGGGGCCGTTCACCAGCAGTACCAGCGCGCCCGCCAGCAGCGATCCCACCGCGCCGCCCAGCGGCAGAGCACCCTTGTACAGCCAGCCCGCGGGCAGCATGGCAAACGCTGTCGGCCCGGCGATCATCCACAGTGTGATGCCTATCGTTTTGGCCAGCGGCGATCCCTGCGCGCGCGACCCGATCCAGCACACGCCTAGCCTTACCAGCAGCGGCGGCAGCGCAAATGCCGCCACGCCAAACAACTGCAGCAGCAGGTCGCTTAGCGTCGCACCCAGCCGTCCCGTCCAGTTTTTTACGTGGCTCGCGCCCGCCAGCGCCGCGGCACTCATACCCGTTCCGTCCGGACCCACCGTGTTCAGGCTGGGGTCGTTTGCGTGGTAGCTCACCAGAGCCAGCAATAGCAGCACGGCCGCCACAATGACCGTCATGCCCAGCACTTCATTCAGCCGCCGGTTACGGGTCGGGACGGTTTCCAGTCTCAAGGTCTTCATCGGTCGCCGCTCTCCT
>CBAAAH010000116.1:0-8363 GCA_964658865.1 uncultured Granulicella sp. | reverse complement strand
CGGTCTGGGCCTGCAACTGGGCCTGCTTCTGGTCCTGGCTGACCGTGGCCGCCGCGGCGCGCTGCGTCATCAGGTCGCTCTGCAGCTTGGCCTTCGTGTTCTGCAGATCGGCCTGCGCTGCCTGCAACTGCAGTTGCGCATCCATCAACTGCTGCTGCGTTGCGGGATCGACCAGATCCATCACGATGGTGTCTGGGTGCACCAGTGCGCCGGGCAGCACGCGGATGCGCACCACGGTCGCCTCGGTCTGTGCTGGGATCAGGCGGATGCGATCTTCCCGCGGAACCAGCGTGCCCGGCCCGCGCACCTGGCGCAGCAGCGTTCCGCGCTTCACCATGTCGGTAAACAGCGGCCCCTCCACTGTTGGAACAGCGGGCTTCAACCGCAGCACAAAGAACACCGCGGCAGCCATCGCCAACACACCAAGTGCGGCGAACAGGATCGTCCGCCGCTGCCGCTTCCGTTTCAGGTCTGGTCGAACAATGTCCATACGCAGGTGCAAGGGTGCACGTGCAGGACCAAAGGGTTTCTCTGGAATTCATGGCTAATTACAGAAGTGTGCTGTGTTTCGGTGTCCGTTCCCGAAACGAACTGTCCACAAGCGAACAGGAAAGCAGGTTAAAAGCTGCCGGCGAAGATGGCCTTCAGCTTTTGTTTCAGCCCCAGCTCTTCATTGGCCCGGCGCACCTGCGTGCGGTGCGTGTACAGCAGCATGCCGATGGCGGTGGAGAACTCCGGCTGCGCCAGCTCGGCGGGCATGCGGCTGAGCTGCACGGGGGAACCGACCCGCGCGGGCGTGCGCAGCAGCGACTCCGCAACTTCCAGCAGACCGGGCAGCTTGGCACCGCCGCCGGTCAGCACGCAACCGGTGCCCAGCGCTTCCAGCACGCCGCCTTCGCGCAGGTTGTTGCGCAACATGGTAAACAGTTCGCGCGCGCGGGGCTCCAGAATCTCCGCCAGAAAGCGCTGCCGCACCAGCCGTGGCGCGGTGGTGCCGCCGGTGGACAGGTCGCCGCCGACTTCGATTTCGTTCAGCGACGGCACGCTCGTCACCACGCAGTTGCCGTATTCCATCTTCAGGTGCTCGGCCTCTGCCTGCGACACGTGCAGACCGACGGCAAGGTCGTTGGTAAAGTGGTCGCCGCCGATGGGCAGCACCGCCGTGTGCGCGACGGAGCCTTCAAAAAACACCACCAGCTCCGTGCTCGACGCTCCGATATCGGCCAGGCAAACGCCCAGTTCGCGGTCATCTGCGCTCAGCACCGCCTCGGCCGAGGCAAGCCCTTCGTATACCGTATCCACCACTTCAAGCCCTGCGCGATTTGCGCATGTCACCACCGACTGCGCCACGCCGCCGGAACAGGTGCTCAGGTGCAGATTCACTTCCAGCTTGGTGCCGACCATGCCGATGGGGTCGTGGATGCCCGGCTGGTCGTCCAGAATAAATTCCTGCGGCAGCAGGTGCAGAATCTCGCGGTCCGCCGGCAGAGCCACGGAGCGCGCACGGTCTACGGCGGCACGCACCTCTTCGCGGGTAATTTCGCGCATGCGGCTGCCCATGCTGATGCCACCGCGTGAGTTGATGCCTTTGACGTGCGTTCCACCCACGCCGACGACCGCCGTTTCGATCCCCATGCGCGTGATGCGTTCGGCCGTCAGCGCGGCGCGGTTGATGGCGTCCGCCGCCGGTCCGAGCTCGGCGATCAGCCCCTTGCGCATGCCCTTCGATTTCTCGATGCCATGGCCGCGATAGCGCAGCACGCCGTCATGCACCTCCGCGACCAGCACACAGCTTTTCGCGCTGCCCGCGTCCAGAACCGTGATGAGGTTGTCGTTCTTCTCTTTCAACGCTGCGGGCCTGTTCGAAAAGGGATGAGATTGTGTGCTGCTATGATACGTCCACTTTCTGCTTTGCCGTGGGAGGCGAACTTAGAATGGTTCCCCCGGCAGACCCACGTGGAGTCGTTCGTGCAGGAGCGGGAAGCTGCCGGCAGCCTGCGTCAACGCCTGGCCTGCGCACGTGCCTGCTGCCGGCGCGCCATCCACTCCTTGATCTTCGCCACACGCTTTGCGATATCTGCCTGCTCCGCCGAGTTCCGGCGCGGTGCGGGATGCGCCACAGGCTTGACGTGGGCCGACACGGCAGGCCTTCCCGATACGGGTGCAGCCTGCGCAGGTTTCGCGCCGGTCCCCTCGGCATCCGGCTTTGCGGCGGCAACTGTCGAATCCCTGGGCGGCATCTGCAACACAACCTGCCGCTCGTAGCGCATGTCTACGCTGCTCAGCCGCGGATATTGCGCCTTCCACTCGGCAATGTGCTCCTGAAAGCGGTCATACCGGTGCAGGAAACTGCTCGTGCCGAAGTGCACCAGCGTCTCCGACCCATTGCCGCTGGGCAGCAGCGCCTTCAGGTCCTCCGGGTCGCTCAGGTCTACTTCGCTCAGGTCGGTCGATACCTTCTTGCCGCCGCTATCCAGATCGCGCAGAAACTCGCTGTACAGGTGCATCCGCTGCTCGCGTATCTCCGGCGCATCTTCCGCCTTCAGCCCCGTGACGACCGGAAAAGAGTACTGCGGATTGCCCGGCGCGTCCGGCGGAATATCGAGCAGCACCCCATTGCGGTCGGCCATGCCGATGCTGCTGCCCTGGCGCACAAACGCGATGGGTGTCCGCTCCACCACGTTCACGCGCAGACGTCCAGGTAAGAAACGCATGACGGTGGCGTGCTCCACCCATGGCATCTGTTCCAACTGTTCGCGGCGTTCGCGCAGGGGCACGTGAAACAGGTTGCCCTCCACATCCTCCCCAAACACGCTCAGCAGTTGCGATCGGCTCAGGTGCGTGTTGCCCTCCAACTCGATCGACGAGGAAGATGCAATGCGGAACCGTGAATCCGTGTGCAAAAAGTTGTTGACCGTGTACGCCGCTGCACCCAGTACGCCAAGTACGGCGACAAACGCGATACTGGCAGCGATGCGACCGTTCTTCGTCTGCGGAATCAGACCCCGCCGAATACGCCGGCCGCGTCCGCGATTGCGCTGGACGGCCGTGTCGTCGGGGTCGAAGCCGTCGCTCGATCCATTGGCCGCACCAGGGTACTCGCGGCGGGTGCGCAGCGGTTCGGAGGGTGCACGACGGATCTCTTCGATGCGTGGCCCGGCCAATGCCTTCTCCGGCCGGTCCAGCAGCGCTGGTCCCGTCTTTCGTGCCTGATTTGTCCGCATGGCCTGAGCAGGGCCGCGGGGAATCGCCTTGGGTTGAATTGTAGCGGCTCCCGGCCACGCGCGTGCGTTGTCCGAACCTGCCCTGCTACCCTGCCGTCTGGGCCGGCTTCTCACGAGCTTCTGCCATTGCAGCGGAGATCATTGGAATGAAACCCTTACGCGGGCAAAGGGGTTTGAAGATGGGACAGCGCCTGCAGTAACAGCGGTGCGGCCTGCGACACCGTTCCCGCGCCCAGCGTCAGCAGCAGGTCGCCCTCGCTTGCCCGTGCGGTGACGTGTTCCGCCGCTGCCTGGAGCGAATCCGATACATGCACCCTCGTACCGTGTGCGGCCATCGCAGCGGCAAGCGTTTCGCTGGTGATTCCAGGAATCGGCTGCTCGCTTGCGGCATAGATCGGCACCAGTTCCACCGTGTCTGCGTTCGCAAACGCCGTGGCGAAGTCATCGATCAAGTCCCGTGTCCGTGTATAACGATGCGGCTGAAAGAGCACGTGAATGTGTCGGTAGCCGCACTCCCGAGCCGCCGCCAGCGTGGCGCGAATCTCTGTCGGATGATGCCCATAGTCGTCCACCACGGCAACTCCGGCGGCACTGCCCTTGTGTTGAAAGCGCCGGTCCACGCCGCGAAAGCTCGCCAGGCCTCGCGCGATCTGCTCCGAAGCCAGTCCAAGCTCCGTCCCGATGGCCACCGCAGCCGTTGCATTCAACAGGTTGTGCCGGCCGGGGACGTGCAGTTGAAATGGCCCAAGCAGCGTGTCCACGCCATCGCGCACCACGCGCACATGGAAGTTGGCATGGCAGTTGCCGGAGTGCGGCAGCGGCATCAGCCGAAAATCCGCATTGCTGTGCGCGCCGTACGTCACTACCCGACGCGTCACGCGCGGCAAAACCGCGTGCAGCAATGGGTCGTCGATGCACGCCGTTACCGCGCCGTAAAAGGGCACCTTGTTCATGAACTCGACGAAGCAATTCTCCACGTCGGCCATGTCGCGATAGCTGTCCATGTGCTCGCGGTCCAGGTTCGTGACCACGGCCAGAATCGGCGACAGCTTCAGAAAGCTGCGATCGCTTTCATCCGCCTCGGCCACCAGATACCGCGATGCGCCCGCGCGCGCGTTCGATCCGAACAGGTCCACGCGGCCGCCGACCACCACCGTAGGGTCCAGTTCACCGGCGGCCAGCACCGCCGCCACCATGGTCGTGGTCGTGGTTTTGCCATGCATGCCGGCGATGGCGATGCCGTACTTGAGCCGCATCAGCTCCGCCAGCATCTCCGCGCGCGGGATGACGGGAATCTTGCGCAGCCGTGCCTCGGCCACCTCGGGGTTGTCGCGCGGTACGGCAGTCGAGGTCACCACGACATCCGCCTGCACGACCTGCTCCGCGCGGTGGCCCTCGTAAATGGTCGCGCCCAGTGCCTCCAGCCGATCCGTCGTCGCCGACCGTCGCAGGTCGGAACCGCTGACGGGGTACCCCAGCGACAGCACGATTTCCGCAATGCCGCTCATGCCGATGCCGCCGATTCCGATGAAGTGGACGCGTTGCGGGGCGGCATACATGGGCAAATCTCCTGGCGTACCGGCTGGAATCACCGGCGCGGATTCTTCTCACTGTAGCCGCGCGCACCCATGCATGGGAAATGCCCACTGTGCGGAACCGGCACACGTGGAGCAACATTTAGGCCAGACCCGCGTTCACATAGCCGTTGGCCAATCGGCCTGAAGGAGTTTCGCGATGAGCATGACAAAGTGGGTGGCGGCAGTGGTTTTGGGCAGTGCGGTTGCGGCGGTTCCGGCGACGGGCCACGCCGGTGTGTTTATCGGCATCACCATCGCCCCGCCGGCGATCCCGGTGTACGAGCAGCCCATCGCGCCCGCGCCGGACATGCTCTGGACGCCCGGTTACTGGCAGTGGGACGCGAGTGTCGGCGATTATTTCTGGGTACCCGGCGCGTGGGTGGCCGCACCGCAGCCCGGCTTTCTCTGGACGCCCGGCTACTGGGGCTTTACCAACGGCTACTATGGCTGGAACGCAGGCTACTGGGGACCGCACATCGGCTACTATGGCGGCGTAAATTACGGCTTCGGCTTCTTCGGGCACGGCTACGAGGGCGGCTACTGGAACAACAACCATTTCTTCTACAACACCGCGTACAGCCATGTGAACGTCAACATCGTGCACAACACCTACATCCATAACACCACCATCATCAACAACATGCACACCAGCTACGTGGGTGGCCAGGGTGGCCTGCAGAACCGTCCCAGTTCTGGTGAGCAGGCGGCGTTCCGTGAGCAGCACATCGCACCCACGCAGATACAGCAGCAGCACGTGAGCTTTGCTCGCCAGGACCGAGGCCAGTTTTCCCAGCAGAACCACGGCGTGCCGCAGGCTGCGGCGCTGTCCCGCCCGGTGAACTCCGCTCAGGGTTTCCAGCAGGCGGCGCAACCCGCACGTGCTGCCGGTGGCAACTTCACAGCCCAACCCGGCAACGCTCAGCAGCGTGGTTTCGTGAATAATGGTGGCCCCCAAACCATGAACAACGGTGGCCCTCAAAACAACGGAGCTGCCCAGCGCGCCCCCAACGCTCAGGCTGGATTCACCGGCAATGCGCAACAGCAGCAGCGTGGTTTTGGGAGCAACGGCGGCGCTCAGCCTCAACGCGGACCGGGCGGCACTGCGGTCTTCAACAACAACGTGCAGCAGCAGCGCGGCTTTACCGCTACGCCATCGGCAACCACGGGGAACGCCGGACCGGCGAACGGTGCAGCCATCAACAATCGCGGCAACTTCGGCGGGCAAGCCATGCAGGCTAACCGCCCGGCCGCACAGCAACAGCGCCAGGGCGGCAATCCGCCTGCGTTGCAGCAGGCCCGTCCGCAGCAACAGCCGCAGCAACGTCAGGCGGCTCCCCACCCCGCGGAAAACCACGGTGGCGGCGGTGGACATGACGAACATAAGCACTAGGCAGGCTCACCAAATCAGGAGCGAACGGAGGATCATCGACGATCTCTCCGTTCGCTCTTCCTGCTTCTGCTCCCTTTGCTCCATCGGGCCGGACCCAGTCAGCGCAACTTTTCCCCTGTAACCCGTGTCTGATTGGATACGTGCGCAACATCGGCACAGCCTGTAACGCGCAACACCGTGTACGGCCCGGGAAGCGACGGATGCAGGCAAAGGTGGCAGAACCATGAACCTTCTAAAGACATTTGCGAACGGCGCACTCGTGGTCACACTTGCGTTGGCTGCCGTGAGCGCGGTTGCCGCACAGGCCTATGGTGGTGACGCATACGGCAACACGGGCGGCTACGCGAATACGCAGGCGTATGGGAATCAGCAGGGCTACCCTCAACAGGGAGCACAGGGCTACGACCAGCAAGGCTACGCGCAGCAGCAGGTTTACGCCGGCGGCAATGGACCGGCGCAGGGCATCGTCGCCAACCAGGCACCTCCGGCCATTCCCCAGTACGATCAGCCGGAAGCACCTGGAGACGGCTATATTTGGACTCCTGGCTATTGGGCATGGGACAGCAACGTTGGCGATTACTACTGGGTGAACGGCGCATGGGTTGAGCCCCCCTACACCGGCGCGCTGTGGACGCCCGGTTACTGGGGTCCCGGATACGGTGATGGCTACCTGTGGAACGCCGGTTACTGGGGTCCCAACGTGGGCTATTACGGTGGCCTGGACTACGGCTGGGGTTACTTCGGCGTGGGCTATTACGGCGGTTATTGGAACCGGGGCAGCTTCTTTTATAACCGCGGTCTGAACCATTTCGGCGCGGGATTTGGTGGCCACTTCTACAACGGTGGTTATGGCGGCTTTCGCGGCAATATCCGCGGCGGTGGCGTGGGCTTCAACCGCGTAGGCGGTGGTGGCGGCTTCCGCGGTGGTATCGGCGGCGGTTATAACCGCGGTGGCCAGAGCTTTGCGGGTGGCGGCCAGGGCGGCTTTGGCAACCGTGGCAGCTTCGGCGGCACACAGCAGCGCGGCTTCTCCGGCGGCCAGAGCTTCGGTTCCAGCCAGCGGTTCGGGGGTGGCGGCGGCCAGAGCTTCGGCGGTCAACGCTCTGCCTCGTTCAGCGGCGGAGGTCAGCGTAGCTTTAGTGGTGGCGGCAATGTCGGCGGCGGTCAGCAGCGCAGCTTCAGCGGCGGCGGTGGTGGCGGTGGGTTCCACGGTGGTGGCGGTGGTGGTGGATCGCGTGGTGGTGGTGGCGGCCATCGCTAGACGACGGAATTACGGTACTACGGCAAAGCCCGGCTCCGGTCGGGTTTTGCTGTTTCTAAATACAACGTCAGAGCGCTTCGCGCAGAGTTTGGACTGAATCAGTTCTGCGGAACCTGGCTGGACGCGAGCTTCAGCGCCATCGCCACAATGGCCTGGAGCGCTTGCGGTCGACTCGCAGTCCGCGCGTGGGCAGCCATCGCGCTCAGCCGTTCCGGCGAAAGCAGCAGTCCCAGCAACGCGGATTCCAATCGTTCCGGCGTGAGCTCGCGCTGTGGCAAGATCTCCGCCGCGCCCAGCCGCACCAATGCCTCCGCGTTGCGGGTCTGGTGATCGTCCGCCGCCTGCGGAAAGGGAACCAGAAGCGATGCTCTTCCCGCCGCCGCAAGCTCGGCGACGGTGCTGCCGGAGCGCGACAGCACCAGCGTCGCCTGCGCAAGCTGCAGCGGCATGTCCCGCAAAAAACTGCGAATGTCGACCCGCGACAGGTCCACACCCTCGCGCCGGTAACTCTCCAATGTTTCGTCCAGCGCGCGCTCGCCCGTCTGGTGCACGATTGTCAATCCCGGTACCGCACGCAGCATGCTGTTCGCGATCCGCGGCATGGTTTCGTTGAACACGCGGGCGCCCTGGCTGCCCGCCGTCACCAGCAGGCGCGGCGGTCGGTCGGCGCGATGCGGTGCAATCGCCGCAATCTCCTCGCGTACCGGTACACCGGTCAGCGTCGCGTTGCGAAAGTGACCCGCCGCCTGCGGAAAGTTGATCGCCGCGGCACTCACAAATCGTCCTACCAGCCTGTTTGCCAGACCGGGCGCGGCATTCGGCTCATAGGCCAGCGTGGGCACGCCGCGTAGAATCGCCGCCATCATCGCCGGCCCGCTGGCATACCCGCCCACGCCGACGACCAGCGCCGG
>CBAAAH010000115.1:0-8422 GCA_964658865.1 uncultured Granulicella sp. | reverse complement strand
ATTTGCCGCCGGTGACGTACTGCAACATCAGAACACACAGGCCGCCACCGCAGAGCGAAAACATGAGCATCCAAGCAAGCAGCCATGCCCGCAGAAAGTGCTGGCGACCCTCGGCCGGAACAAGGAAAATAAGAGAGACGAGGAGAAAAACTCCGCCCACGAGCAGCGCGCGGGTACGCCATGTGCCCACGAGGGGCGGGGCGCTCAGGTCTGTCGGCAAGACGCGCGGGCCGTGGGAGACCAACGGCAGAGCGTGGCTGTCGTGCGTCGGGTGTGCGTGAAGTTCGTGTCCGTGGGCCATTCGCTCTCTCGTTCCCAATCTCTTTGCTGCCGTCGCCTGAAAGGGCAACGTGTTATTCCGGTTTCCTGGTGTTGCGGTGCGGCTCCGGAATTACTGGGGGCCGCTCATGTTGGTTGGGTTTTCCGACGTACCGGCATCGCCGTAGACCGGAGCCACCGTCCCGCGCGGGGAAGCGCTGGTGTTCTGCGTCGTGCTGCCGGTATGGCCTCCGGGGGTGTTGCCTCCATTGATACTGCCATCCCCATTGTCCCCGGGAATCCCGTTGTCGATGTTGCCCGGTGTCCCCCACACAGCGGTTGCCGGCAGCGCCCATTCCGCGGCGAAGTTCCGTGGCAAGCCGGAACGCTCGGCGACATCGCCCAGCTTTTCAATCCGATTGCCGGCGGCATCCACAGTGGTGGCGCTCTGGCTCAACTGCAGTGCGCGAATATAGGCAACGACCGCCCAGCGATCCTCCACCGTGAGTTGGCCGGAATAATCCGGCATGGAGCCGTAACCATTGGTAATGACATTGAAGAAATGACCCAGCGGCATGGCGCGCAGACGATCCGTGTGGAAGTTGCCGGCAGGACGATAGCCGCGCTGGACGACAATGCCACCTCCATTGCCGACGCGCGAGTGGCACGCCGTGCAGTAGATGTTGTACCGCTCCTGTCCGCGCTGCAGCAGAGCCATGTCGACCGGCAAGGGCATGCCGTCGCCTTCCTTCCCGTTGTCGAAGCCGGTCATCAGGTACGAGGAGACATCTGCTTGTCCGCGTGCGACGGAGTTCTGCACCTGAGGCCGGACGGAACGCTCATCAGAATAGAACGACGTGCCGCGCTGGGGATAGAACTTCGGCTGGTTGTGCATATCCTGCCGGCAACCGGCGAGGGAGAGCACGCTGAGGCAGGCGATGCCGAACGTAACGGCTTGCCGGTGTGTCCGACCGCGGGTGCTGAGGGTTCCGATCTTTGGCATTACAGGTCCACCTCAACCACGCTAACCGCGTGAAACTGCTCCAGAAAGGCACGGGTATCGACAAGATCGAACCGGGGATCGTGCGCCTCCAGACAGAGAAAAAATTTATCGTCCGTTGCGCCGGAACGGAAGTTCGACGCATTGAACAAGGGGTGGTAAAGCTGCGGCAGGCCATTGAGTGCCAGCATGGAGAATGCGGCGGACAGGCCGGCGAACAGGATCGTCCACTCATACGCAGGAATGATGAATGCCGGCCAGGAGAACAGCGGACGCCCGGCGATGTTGATCGGGTAGGAGATCTGCGACATCCAGACCTGCATCAGGCCGGCAGTCGTCAGGCCCATCAGGCCACCCATCAACGTTAGAAGCGGCACGCGGTTGCGATGGACGTCGAGTGCGTTCGCCGCTTCCTCTACGGGATAGGGCGTATAGCACTCCATGCGTCGGTAGCCGGCATCGCGTGCCTGCTCCGTTGCGTGGACGAGAGCCTGGGGCGAGTTGAATTCGGCCAGTAAGCCGTACAGTCCTTCTTCTACTGGCATCAGGCCACCTCATTTACAGTATCTTCCGCATCGACTTCGTCGATTTTGGTCTGCGGAAGCATCATCTTGATTTCGCTCATGGGGATCATGGGAGCGAAGCGGACGAAGAGTAGGAACAGGGTCGTGAACAGGCCCATGGTCCCGACATACAGCATGTAGTCCCACTTGGTCGCGCGATACGTGCCCCAGCTCGACGGGAGGAAGTCGCGGTAGAGCGAGGTGACGACGATCACGAAACGCTCAAACCACATACCGATATTGATGACGATCGAGATGGTGAACAGATACCAGACCTGGATGCGGAGCTTGCGCCACCAAAGCGTACCCAGCGGGAGCGCGATGTTGAACAGAATCAGCAGCCAGTAACCCCAGCCGATCGGTCCGAACATGCGGTTCCACATCATGAACCACTCCCAGTGGGAGGCGGAGTACCAGGCCATGAAGACTTCAAGCCCGTAGCCATACGCCACGATCAGGCCTGTACCGAGCATGACCTTTGCCATGTTATCCAAGTGGCGCAGCGTCACCAGATCTTCCATGTGGTAGAACTTGCGGATCGGAATGGCCAGCGTGAGCACCATCGCGAAGCCGGAGTAGATCGCACCCGCGACGAAGTAGGGCGGAAAGACCGTGGTGTGCCAGCCTGGAAGAGCGGCGACAGCAAAGTCAAAGCTGATGACGGTGTGCACCGAAAGGACGAGCGGGGTGGACAGGCCGGCAAGTAGAAGCGACGCCGTTTCATAGCGCATCCAGTGACGGGTCGAGCCACGCCAGCCGAGCGACAGAATGCCGTAGAACCACTTGGCGAAGGGTAGCGTCGCCTTATCGCGGAGGGTGCCGAAGTCGGGCACCATGCCGATGTACCAGAACACTACCGAGATCGTCGCGTAGGTGGAGACGGCGAAAACGTCCCAGCAGAGCGGCGAGCGGAACTGCGGCCAGATGTTCATGGTATTCGGCAGCGGCAGCAGCCAGTATCCCAGCCACGGCCGACCGATATGCAGCACAGGGAACAGACCGGCACAGACCACGGCGAAAATCGTCATGGCTTCGGCGAAGCGGTTGATCGAGTTACGCCAACCCTGCTTGAACAGCAGCAAAATTGCCGAGATCAAAGTGCCGGCGTGGCCGATACCGATCCACCAGACGAAGTTGATGATGGCGAAGCCCCACGCACCCGGGATAGTAACACCCCAAATGCCGACGCCACGCAGCACCAGCCAGGTGACCGCGATAACGACAAGCGAGGCAATGCCACCGGCGGCGATGAGGCCAAAGAACCAGCCAAGCGGTGTGTGCGAGGTGAGGACGACACTCGCGATCTTCTGCGTGACCGAGGTGTAATTATGACCCGGTGCAAGAACCGCAAACTCGCCTGTGCGCGGGTCGATCATGGGATCGTTCACGGGGTGCCGGTAGGGTTCGCTGAGTGGCTTGGTTGCCATTATGCCGTCTCCGCTGTTTCGAGTTCGGGGTTCGGGTTGGTTACACCGGCGATGTAGCTCGTCCGCGGACGGTAGTTCAGATCGCCGAGAACCTGATAGCTCCGCTCTTCCGCCTTCCGCTTCGCGACCTTGCTGTTCTTGTCGTTGATGTTGCCGAAGGTGATGGCCGACGTCGGGCAGGCTTCCTGGCAGGCCGTGACGATCTCGCCATCCCGGACGGCGCGACCTTCCTTGTCTGCTTCAATCTTGGCAAACTCAATGCGCTGGACGCAGTAGGTGCACTTTTCCATGACGCCGCGCGAGCGCACGCTGACGTCGGGGTTGCGCATGAACTTGAGCGACTCCGTATCGTAGTCCGCATAGAGCAGGAAGTTGAAGCGGCGAACCTTGTACGGGCAGTTGTTCGAGCAGTACCGCGTACCGACGCAGCGGTTGTACACCATGGTATTCAGACCTTCGGGCGTGTGCACCGTGGCACCCACCGGGCAGACCTGCTCACAGCCTGCGTTTTCGCAGTGCTGGCACATCATCGGCTGAAAGTGTGCCTTGGGTGCGTGCAGGTCACCTTCGAAGTAGGTGTCGATGCGCAGCCACTGCATGTTGCGGCCGACCTTCACCTGCTCGCGGCCGATCACCGGGATATTGTTCTCGGCGTAGCAGCTCACCACACAGGCGTTGCAGCCGACACAACTGTTCAGGTCAATGGTCATGCCCCAGGCGTTCTGAATGGTGCCGGAACTCTTGTCCTGCTTCTGGTAGTCCCATGCGTCGGGAAAGAAGCTGTCATCCTTCTCCGGGGTTTCCTTGAGCAGGTTGCCCTCGTGCGCGTAGGCGGGCTCCTTCTGCAATTCGGCCAGGGTGGCAGTGCGGATGATCTGCCGCTCCATGGCTTCATGACCGGGCAAGGACTCGTTGCCGTTCGGCGCCTTGTGGTCCAGATCACTCTGGGCCATTTTGCCGCGCTGGTCCATGCTGTGGACGCTGGTCACGCAGAGATCGTGCTTTTCTCCGGTTTTCGTGAGCTTGAGGCCGGTCGAGTGGTAGGGCGAATTCACGGTCTGGAGCTTGTATGCGTCGGAGCCGACGAACTGTGCCTGACGCCCAAACCAACGACCCTGGCCGAATGTAACGGTCACGACACCATCCGGGTGACCGGGAACCATGAGCGGTGGAAATTTCACCTTTTGGCCGTTCACTTCGAGTTCGACGAGTTCATCCTCGGCAAGCTTGAATTCGGTCATGGTGTTCATGCTGACCAGCGCGGCATTATCCCAACTCAGGTGCGTGATCTGCCGGGGCATTTCCTGAAGCCAGCCGTTATTGGCGAAGCGGCCGTCATAAACGCCAGTGTCGCCACGGAAAGCAAGTTCCAGGCCACCGCCGGAAGCGGGCAGAGAAGGAACAGACGCTTTGGATGGGCTGCCGGACTTTGCCGTAAAGGCAGAACCCTCGACCCAACCGTCATGCAGTGCCTTGCGCCAGGCATTGCCGGTGTCGTCCTTTAAGTAAGTTTTGCTGTTTGCCTGGACCACCTCGTAGGTAGACAGGCCTGTATTTTCCAGCAGCGTCTGCAGCACGTCGTGATAGGTGCTACCACCATACAGCGGATCAATCATGGGCTGCAGGATGGTGATGGAGCCATCGTAGCTGCGGGTGTCGCCCCAGCTTTCGAGGTAATGCGCCTGCGGGAGATGCCAAGTGGTGCGCGCGCCGGTTTCGTCGGGGTGCTGGCCCATGTGGACCGTGTACGGCACCTTGCTCAAGCCGTCACCGAAGCCCAGGTCGAGTGGCGTGCTGTAGATCGGGTTGCCGCCAAGGATGGCCAGAACTTTGACCTGGCCGGACTTCATTGCACCGACGAGATTGCGCAGGTCGGCAGTCTGCTCCGTGGGGAGTTCCGCGATCGGCTGCGTGTAGATGACCGTTGAGCCGATGGCGCCAAGCTGGGCATTGAGCGCGTAGGCCGCGGCATGCACGGCGGGTGAGGCCTGCTCGCCGGGGATGACGACGGCCTTGCTGCCAGCCTTTTTCAGGTCGGCAAGCAGGGCGGCAAAGTATTTTTGCGCGAACTCGTCGCCGGAGAAGCTGCCGCCGTTTGCGAGTGCACCGGCAAATCGCTCGATGTCGCTCGGCTTCAGCCCCAGGCGATGCTCCGCCTTGGCACCGGTCACGGTCGGCATGCTCTCGACGACGTACAGGCGATTCATCGTCTTGCCGGCTTCGTAGGCATGGCGCTCGGCATAGGCGGCGCTCAGCGGAAGAAAACCCGGGAAGGCATTGGACTGAAGGAAATCCGCATCGAGCGAGAGAATGACGTCGGCATTTTCCAACTTGTACTGCGCATCAACGTACTCACCGAAGGCAGCCTTGGAGGCGATGCGTGAGTTGTCGCGGTTCAACGGCTCCCACTGCACGAGCTTCGCAGCCGGATACTTGGCCTGAACGGCTTTCCACTGCGCGGCGAGCGTGGGAGACAGGATCGTCTCGGTCAGGAAGACGAGACCCTGCCCGCCCTGCAGCTTCTGCACTTGCTCCAGAAACGAGGTCTGGAAATCGCCGAAGCTGGAATTGACGCTCTGCGAACGGGTCCGGTCGATCACGTGCTTGGAGCGGTCCGGATCGTACAGGTCAAGCAGCGTGGCCTGGGTAAACAGGTCCGTCTTGCCCTTCGACATGGGGTGCTCGGGATTGCCATCGATTTTGACGGGGCGATATTCCTGGCTCTTGACGAGCACGGGGATCGCGCCGGTCGGGAACGGATGCGCTGTCGCGAAGAAGTTCGGGTTGCCGAGGACGAGGTCTTCCGGCTGTTTCACGTACGGGTAAATCGTTTCATCGGGCTGCTTGGTGCAACCGGTGACGCCGGCCAGGGCAAGCGATGCGCCCATCACCTTCATGAAGCCGCGGCGGCTGAAGCCGTCCGTCATCTCGGACGCCTGGCGCGGAAACTCTTCCTTCACCATTTCAACGAAGCCCGGTGCATCGACCAGGTCGTCGAGGCTCTGCCAGTACTTCTTGCCGCGCTTGCCGTCGAGGCGTGCGCGCACCTCATCCAGCGTGAGCTTGGCCGGGGTGATCGACGTCACAACGGTTGCGCCCGACGTCGCCGTGCTGTCTGCCATGATCTTTCCGTTCTCAAACAGGGTATGTTCAGAGCTCATCGGTGGCATACCTCGCAGCTCTGCAGTTCGTGCGGTGTGCGGATGCGGTACTTGTCGGTAAGGTAGGTGCCGAGCGCATCCTGCGAGGTGAATTTGGTGTAGCGCGCCGGCAGGATTGCACCGGTCTCCGTATCGGAGTAGGTTGCGCCTTCGCCATGAAGCGGTACAGGCTGCAGGTGGGTACCGCTGCCGGGCTGCGACGTACCGGCACCACCGGTGGCGTGCGGCGTCTCAAGCTGTGCAAGTTCCGGATTCTGCGCGCCGGGATCCTTGGTCACGCAATTGATCTGCTGAGCGGTTGCGGTTCCCTTGCCTGTTTCCGCACACCATACGGGCTTGCCGGTCGACGGTCCGCTCCACGCCATGTTGTAGATTTCGCTGGTGGGCCGCAGGTTCTTCGCCGGGTTGCGATGGCAGTTGAGGCACCACTCCATCTGCAGCGAATTTTCCATGTACATGATCGGCATCTCGTCGACGCGGCCATGACAACTGGCGCAACCGATGCCCTTGTTCACGTGAATTTCGTGATTGAAGTACACATAGTCCGGCAGGTCGTGCACACGAATCCACTTGATGGACTGGCCGGTCGCCCAGCTCTGACGCACAGGCTCGAGCATGGCGGCGTTGGTCCAGATCTGCGAGTGGCAGTTCATGCAGGTCTTGGTCGGGGGAATGCCGGCATACGCAGCCTTTTCCACGCCCGTGTGGCAATACTGGCACTGGATGCCCAGACCCTCAACGTGGTGACGGTGGCTGAACGGCACCGGCTGGTCGGCGCGCTGGCCCTGCTTGGTGACCCACGGCGAACGCTGCAGGCTGTTGAGTGCCACGCCCAGCGCGACGACGATTAGTCCGGTAAGGACCAGGCCTGCGCGGGCCAGGGCGTTCGAACTGCGGTCAAATACTTGCGCCATCGGTGCGTCCTGCTTCCTCTAGTCCGTCCGAAGAGCCCGAAGCCTCAGGTGGCTTGCGAACTCCTGCCGTTCTCACCCGATTGCTCGGGCGTGTTGGGTCGGTGTCGACCCTGTCTTGAGCTGCCCGGTGATGGTTGCCCGGCAGCATGAATCTCTCTCTGTCACCACAAACTATAGCAGCGGCATCCTGCTGCTATCCGCTTCATCGTGCGGTGATTGTCTTCTCTTTTGTTCCATTTTCGATAATCGGTGCTGCCCTGCGACCGAGTGCACAAGATGGTGGGCAGAGGAGGCCAGTTACCACAATGGAGGATTGCTTCTACGTTCTAACAGTGGACCTTAGTTGTAAATTGCGTCCACATCGGTCCGAGTTGCGGGGCAGGCGAAATACTTGCCTCACATCTCCACTATGGTTACGCTGGGCAACCATGGGGTCCAGTCCTGCTCGGTCATTTCGCTGGCAGCAAGGAGTTGAATCGCCATGGCTATTTGGCGAGCTCTTCGTAGGCTGCGGCCCATTTGGGTTCGGTGCGCTGGAAGACGCGCATCCCTTCGTCGAAGGAGACGAGGTTCGCGGATGGCTTGGATTGTTCTAGCGAGATCGCTGGTTGAACGTCGACCTGCCCGCCCTCCTGCAGGCCTGCCAGACGCATCTGCTCTTCGGTAAAGAGGACGCCATAGGAATTGCCGATTCGCTGTACCTGGAAGGTCATATGTCACTGTAAGAGCACTCGGTGTCCAGGACTTGGAAGAATTGAGCGCGGGCTTCCATTGTGGGACACTGCACTTATGCCACGACCCTCCGCCGATCGCAAGCCGGCATACGATGCCGCCGAGGCTGTAACCGCGCTGGGCACGGCGGATGCGAAGCTGCGGCGGCTGATGGAACGGGCCGGGCCGTTTACGCTGCGCGTGTCGGGCGCGCAGTCGCCGTTTGAGGCGCTGGCGGAGTCCATCGTCTTCCAGCAGTTGCATGGCAAGGCAGCGCGGGCGATCCACACGCGTATGGTTGAAGGGTTTGCGGAGGTGTGCGGCGTGGGTGTGCACCCTTCCGCGCAGCATCTGCTGGAATGCCCAACGGTGCAGTTGCGCGAGGCCG
>CBAAAH010000114.1:0-8521 GCA_964658865.1 uncultured Granulicella sp. | reverse complement strand
CATCGAACACCTGACGCAGGTGCGCGGCATCGGCCGGTGGACGGTGGAGATGTTCCTGATGTTTCGACTGGGGCGGCCGGATGTGTTGCCGGTGAGCGACTATGGCGTGCGCAAGGGATTTGCGCTGACGTTCGGCACGCTGAAGCCGGAGGACAAGGTCGGTCCGGCAGACTTGCCGAAGCCGGACGTGATGGAGAAGCGCGCGAAGCAGTGGCACCCCTGGTGCTCGGTCGCGAGCTGGTACCTGTGGCGTGCGTGCGATTTGGCCAGGCCCTCGGCGGCAATGGTGCTGCCGGGGAGTCCGCCGGCGGACACGCCGGTTGCGAAGCCCCGTCGTAAGGCGCAGGCTTAAGCGATGCCCCTGCTGCTGGCCCTGGTGCGCGCGTTCATCAACTTCTTCGGCATTACCAAACCCTCTGCCACAGGCGAACGTCGCGCCGCGTTCTTTATCGGCGCTCTCATGGTCGTCGTTGTGGCTTCGACGTTCCTGTTTTTTCTAGCCTTTCTCCACGTTCGCAGCTAGGGTATCGACATCTTCAGATTTGGGCTGTTGGGTTCGGCGGTAGCGTGACGGCGGCGTGGAGGCGCTGTGCGACCGCAGTTCTCGCCCGCAGCAGGTGCGGCAGCCCGCGTCTCCGCGTCCACGACGGTGTTTACTGCCTGCCACAGCGCAGCGCGTGACGCCGCCAGCGACGCCCCGGCCGCTTGTGGCCATGCGCCCAGCATCACCACAACCAGGTCGCGTTTCGGGTCGACCAAGATCGACTGACCGAAGATTCCCAGCGCCGCATAGCTGCCATCCGCGAACGTCCACCAGCCCATGCCGTAGCCGCGGCCGTTTGCGACCGATCCGGCTGCCGGCTGTGTCGCTTGCGCAAACCAGTCCGGAGATACCAGCCCGGCGCCACCCCGCAGGGCAAACAGGCCGAACCGCCCGTAGTCCCGTAGCGTTGCGCTCACGCCCGATCCACCGAACTCACGCCCGCTGTCGGCGATCCAGGTGGCGCTGCGCTCCATGCCGAACGGCCGCCACACCGCGTCCGACAGCAGCGCCGCAAGCGTTTTGCCGGTGGCACGCCGCACCAGCACACCGGCCAAATCGGCCTCGCCGGTGTTGTAGTTCCACACGCTGCCGGGTGTGTGCACCCGCGGCAGCCCGCGTATGTAGTGCACGACGGCATCGCTGCCAGGCTCCGCAGCCTGTTGGTAGAGCCGCACGTTGTCGCTGTCCGGGGCGTCATAGGCTTCAATCCAGCGCACGCCGGTGGTCATGGTCAGCAGTTGCCGTACTGTTACGCCGTCATAGGCGCTGCTGCGCAGTTCCGGCAGATACGTCGTCACGGCATCGTCTACGCTGCGAATCGCCCCATGCACGATTGCCGCGCCCACCAACGTCGACGTCATCGACTTCGCTACCGAAAACGAGGTCCACCGCGTGTCGCGCGTCGTCTCCAAGCCGTAGGCCTCCAGCCGGACGGCCCCATGTTGCAGCACCAGCACACCGGCTAGCCTGTCGCGCAGCATCACGTCGTGCAGAGGCAACCCCGGCAACTTCAAAGACCTGCCGACCGGTAGTGCCCGCGCTCGACCGCCTGCCCGCACCACGTTCACGGGAAACAGCCGGCCCATGTGCGCAAACCTCTGCTCGCGCTCGGCTTGGCTCCATGTCAGGTCCGCCGCCAGCCGCCGGCCCAGCGTGGTGGCCTGTGCGGGAGCCTGCACCGCGGCAACCGTTATGCACAATCCAAGCAGTACGGCGCGAAAAAGCCGCGGAACCCGCTCGCTTACCGTAAATGCGGACGAATTACCAGCAAAAATTCTGAGGATCGAATGTGTCATCTGTGGAAAAGCGAGATTTCTCATCGGAATTCCCAAATCAGCGCCAATGCCTCACCGAGTGTGCAGCATCGAAGATAAACTCTTTAAAAACATTAACTTAATGGAAAGCTGCAGTGTTTCAGGGCAGTGAATAGGCTGGGCCGAACTCGGCAGGCCGAGCGACTTAAAAAGCGATCCACAAATTTTTCCACAGGGGCTGCGGGTTAGGAAAGTACAAGGGCGGCAGAGAGTCTCTGCCGCCCTTGTATCTGATGAAACATGCGGATCGTTACGGCTTCGGTGTCGCCGGACGAGGCGTGGTGCGCGGTGCGGTACGCGGCGCTGCGCCTGGTGGCGGCGCGGCAACGCCCGACGAGGTGTTGTAGGCGTCGATGACGGCACGAGTAATGTCCGTCTTGGTGTCGGCGTACATCACGTTGCTCTGCTGCTGATTGCTCACATCCAGAACGAGCGTAAAGCCCTTCTGCTGCGCGTAGCTCTGCATGGTGCCGTTCACCTTCTGCGCGATGCGCGCATAGGCTTCCTGCAGGTCCTGCTGGTAGGCGCTGCTGGCGGCCTCGCCATCCAACTGCAACTGCTTTTCCTTCTGGTCGATGGTGCGGACGCGACTGGCTTTTTCCGCATCGCCCAGGTTGGGGGAGCTCTGCAACTGCTGCTTCAGGCTGTCCACTTCCTTGCCGGCGGCATCGATCTGGGTCTTTTTGGGCAGGTACTTCGCCTGCAGATCGGCGATGGCTTTCTGGCCCTCGTTGGTGGCAAATACCGCAGCCTCAAAGCTGATGAGCGCAACCTTGGCGGGAATGGCCTCAGGAGCGACAGTGGTGGGTGCGGCGGCCGGAGCAGGTGCCTGGGCAAACAGGGTGGGAGAAATGGCAAGCGAAGCAACTGCGACGGTGAGCGTCGACACGGTACGGAGAAGATTCATGCGGGTGGGAAAGCTCCTTGAATTTGTTGGGCGGCTGACAGCGTCGCTGCGCCCTGCGACCGTGATGAACGCGTTGGTGTGTCTCACCGGGCATACCCGGCAGACCGAAGATTTGCCCTGTGCGATGCACGGCACCTTCTGCCAGACGCCACCCAGCGCAAACCTCGAATAGTATAGGTCTGCCATTCAGACGGGTCAAACAATCCGTCGTCATCCGTGCACGCTTGATGCCGCCTTAAAAGGGAGCGCTCCACAAAGTACGCCAAGGTCTCGCGAAACGCGCAAACTTTTTCTACGTCCTCTGCGCAAACTTCGCGAGCGCTCTTCTCTACCGCACCGCTTCGGTCGGCAACTGGACCTTCACCCAGCGCTCCACCCGCTCCTGCAGCAGGTCCAGCGGCATGGCACCGCCGCTCAGGATCTCATCGTGAAAGGTGCGCAGGTCGAACTTCAGCCCAAGCTGCGTCTTCGCCATCTCCCGCAGCTCGCGAATTTTGAGCTGGCCCATCTTGTACGCCAGCGCCTGTCCCGGCCAGGCGATGTAGCGGTCGGTTTCGCTCTGCGCCAGAGGCTCGTTCACGTCGTTGGCCAGCATATAGTCGATCACCTGCTGCCGCGTCCAGCCCTCGTTGTGAATGCCGGTATCGACGACCAGCCGCACCGCGCGAAACAGCTCGGAGTTGAGCCGGCCGTAGTCGCTCACCGGGTCTTTATAAAAGCCGACTTCCTTGCCCAATTCCTCCGCATACAACGCCCAGCCTTCCACGTAGGCGGTCGATCCGCCGCCGCCGTGCTGGCGAAACTTCGGCAAGCCCGTCATCTGCTGCTGGATGGAGAGCTGCATGTGGTGGCCGGGAATGCCTTCGTGGTAGGCAACGGCCTCGTCCAGAACGCGGGTGCGATGCGCAAAGTCGCTGGTCGCGACGGACACGCGGCCCGGCCGTTTTCCGTCGGGCGTTCCCGTCTGGTAGTGCGTCGCCGCCGCGGCCTGGAACGACGGAATCGCCTCCACCGTCACCGGCGATCTGGGCAGCACGGTAAACAGATCGGGCAGCTTCGGCTCCATCTGCGCGATGGCGACGCGATAGTCATTCAGAATCTGTTCGGCGCTCGCCGGAATCCAGCGCGGGTCCTTCGCAATTGCCGCGCGAAAGCTCGCCAGGTCGGGGTATCCCTGCTGCCTGGCGATCACCGTCTGCAGCGCCGTGATGCGCGCCACCTCGCTCAGCCCGATGGCATGAATCTGCTCCGGCGTGTCGTCGGTCGTGGTCAGGTTGCGTACCGCAACGGCGTAGCGATGCTTGCCGTCGGGCAGCGTTTCCACCGAGAGCGCGGTACGTCCCTTGGGGTCATATTCCGTACGCAGAAAGGCCGCAAAGCTCTTGTATGCGGGGAAGACGTCGTTCGCGATGGCCGCGTTGATCGCCGCCGTCAGCCGCTGCTTCTCCGCGTCGGAAAAGCCGGCGGGAAATTTCTTGAGCGGCAGCGTAAATGGATTCGCCGCAAGAATGCCGTCGCACTGCACCGGCAGTTTTTCCAGCAGAAATTTCGGCGGCATCAGGCCGTCACGCTCCCCCGCGCGCAACACCTCTTCAGTCTGTGTCAGCGCCAGGGGAATCGCGTGCAGTCGCGCGATGTAGTCCTCATAATGCTTCACCGAATCGAACGGCATGGACAGCGGCAGGTCTGCCAGCGACGTGTGAATGCCGTTCTGCTGGTTGACCGCCATCTCGTAGTTCTTCAGGGCAAAATCGCTGTCGGCGCGCTCGAAGCTGCGCTGCAGCAACCGGTGCGACAGGGCATCCTGCTCAGTCATGCCGTCGATCGAAATGGCCCGCAGACGGGTTTCGAACAGCACCTCGGTGGCATGACGCTGCGCGACGCCGCCGAGCGATTCGTCGCTCAGCTTATCGTTGTAGCGGTAGTCGCCCACGGCGGTCGCGCGCTCCGGGTTCTCGCGCAGCCCCATCTCGTAATACTCGTCGAACAGCTTGTTCTGGGCGGCGACGCGATCGGCAACGGAAGGAATCGCCGGTGCCTGCGCAAGGGCGGCAACAGCAAGCGGCGCAACAAGAGCGACGGAACAAAACCGGCGGACAGCAAACCTGGAAGCAATCATGAGTGTGTGCGAAGGGTACCAGAAGCGGACCTTCGCGGTGACCGCCAGCGAGATATGCCCGTCAGCCGTCGATCTGGAAGAGCCGGATTCCCGCGACCCCGGCGGCCCCGGCTTCCACACACGCAGCGGCGCTCCGAAGCGTGACGCCGCCCATGGCCAGTACCGGCACGGGCGCGACGGCGGCACACACGCGGCACAGCAGATCCAGGCCGGCACCTTCGCACACCACCGCCTGACTCACGCGCTTCTCAAACACAGGCGCAAACAACAGCAAGTCGGCAACTTCCGCAGCCTGCAGCGCCTCGCGAACGGAGTGGCAGGCAGCGCTTACCGGCGTATGCCGCAGCAGCATTCCGGCCTTTGCACTGAGGGTCTGCAGCGACGCCGACGACAGGTGAACGCCCACGCCCGCGGGCCAGGCTGCAGCCGTCTCCGCAGACCACGGCGCGTTCAAAAGCACGCGCATCCCCGAATCCAACGCCGTGGCGACACGTTGCAGATGCACCGCCAGTGCCGCGGCTTCGGCAAAGGACAGGTCCTTTTCCCGAAGTTGCAGGTAGTCCACCCGTTGCCGCGAAAGCTGCTCCACCTGATGCACCAGGGCGGCGGTGCGGGTAATCTCGTCGCTATCGATGCGCCGCCGGTCGGTCACGGCATAACGCACCATCTGTTGCGTCTCAGCCATGGCGAATCTGCCGCGCGGTTGCCGGCCGTCGGCCATGCCATGGAGCGGCGGCGCTAGTTGTCCCTGTCGCCATGCGGCAACTCCAGGGAAATCAACTCCATGCGCGTCTGGTCGCCGCTCTGTTTCAGCGCCACAATGTGCTGGCGCGATGGCGATCCCGCCTTCAGCTCCAGGTCGTTGCGATCGTCATCCTGCGCGTTCTCCGATGCGGTGTGAACGTGTTTATCGTCCGAGCAGGTGAGTCCCATGCCGGTGCGCGCCGGCGTACCCACCGGCTGTTGGTCGCGGCAGGCAATTACCTCGCTGTACTGCGACAGCGCTTTGCGATAAAACGCTTCGACCTGCGCCGGGCGGTCCGCCGTTTGCAATGCCGTCGCCAGCACCTGCAGCTTAAAGCTGCCGAACGACAGGTTCACATCCGCGGAGTGCTTGTGCTGCTCCGATTCCGTGACCGGCTTTGCGCCCGGATAGGCAGGCAGGCCCACCTTCGTCAGCACGGTAGCGGGGTCGGTTTTGACGTGCAGCCCTCCCATTGGTGTGTCGATGGAGACATCCTTCCCCTGGCCGTCGTGCTGTTCCACGCGGCAGCCCATCGCCATGGGCAGCACACTACCTACCAGGAATACCGCCAGCCAGCCACCTGTTTTTCTGTGCATCGTGTGCGCCTCCGCACCTTCCGTCCACGACATGGTACGCCGCAATCGCCTCCGTGGTTCCACCCCCAGTGGAATTTTGCGGCAAACGGCAACGAACCGGGGCAGGGTTCAAAGCGGAGGTCTTTCGTAGACGCAGTTCTGTATCGGGAACCAAGGAGCAATGGGCAAACCCGCACTGCCACAAAAGTGATGCATATGCTTGACACAACCGCCTACCGAGCGCAAGACTCGGGATAGCTGACGAATCAGGTACCACCCGTAGCGTTGCCATCGTAGGTTCGGGCTCTTCACAGGGAGAAGCCCACGGAGGCAGGCAGCGCCAGCGGATCCGGTTCCCTCCTCTGTCCGCTGTTCCTGTCCATTGAGCGAGGCCCCACCCTGCCGGTGGGGCCTATTTTTCAGACGGCCGGCAGGTAACAGTCAGGACTTCACCCCACCACCGGATCACACAGGCTCGATCCCACGGTTTTGCGTTGTAGACTCAGTTCGTTGAGGAACAACAACTTTCGTCGCCGGGAGCATATGCGTGGCAGAGGCCGAAGGTCGTCGCAAGGCCACAAAAGCGGTCGCCAGCCTGACTGATCCAGTCATCCCGGACAAGCTTTACTTCCGCATCGGCGAAGTGGCGAGCCTGCTGGGCATTGCAACCTACGTCCTTCGCTTCTGGGAGGGCGAGTTTCCGCAATTGCATCCAAACAAAGGCGGAACCGGCCAGCGCCTGTATCGTCGGCGTGACGTGGAGATGGCCCTGCACATCAAGCGCCTGCTCTACAGCGAGGGCTACACCATTCCCGGTGCACGCCAGTTGCTGAAGGCAGAGGTACGCGCCCCCCAGCCGGAACTGCCGCTCGCGCCCGCGCCCACCACCGCCGCACCAAATTCACTCAAACTGCGCAAGGTGCATTCGGAGCTGCGCGAAATCGCCAATCTCCTGGCGCGCCCACTGCCCGCGAGCCGCCGCCTGGCACGGGTGCCCGCCGAGCACAAAAGGCCACCTCTGCCGTCACATCCTCCAATGTCCAGTGACGATCTGGACGAGTTGATGCTGCCATTGCTGCCATCGCCCGAGATGAAGCCGGATTAGCGAACTTCCCGGATACGCATAGTGCCCGCGTCTTCGCCAGCCCTACCCGCAAGCTGCTAAGGTGGCAGCGTCAGGAGTCGCACGCATGGCGGACTACATTCTCGCGCTGGACCAGGGCACGACCAGTTCGCGTGCCATTCTGTTCGACCGCGCCGGCCGCATCGCCGGTACCGCACAGCATGAGTTCAAGCAGATTTTTCCTGCCGGGCAGCAGGGCTGGGTCGAACATGATCCATTTGAGATTCTGACCTCGCAGCTTAGCGCCGCGGTGGAGGTACTGGGCCGCGCCGGTGTGCGGCCGCGTGATGTGGCTGCGCTGGGTATCACCAACCAGCGTGAGACGGCCATCGTGTGGGATCGCGCGACGGGCAAACCGGTATACCATGCCATCGTCTGGCAAGATCGCCGCACCGCCGATGTATGCGCAAAGCTCGTCGCGGACGGCGCGGAAGACGAGTTCCGCAACCGCAGCGGCCTGCGGCTGGACCCATACTTCAGCGGAACCAAGATTGCGTGGATTCTGGACCATGTCGCCGGCACACGCGACCGTGCGGAGCGTGGCGAACTCGCCTTCGGCACCGTGGATAGCTGGCTGGTCTGGAACCTGACCAGCGGCAGGCGCCATGTAACCGACCGCACCAACGCGTCGCGCACGCTGCTCTACAACATTCGCGAAGACCGCTGGGACGACGAGCTGCTGCGCCTGCTCCGCGTGCCCCGCAGCATGATGCCGGAGGTCGTGTGGTCCAGCGAGATGCTCGGCCCGGTATCGACGACGCTGGGCCTTGAGGGCGTGGAAATTGCCGGTATCGCCGGCGACCAGCAGAGCGCACTTTTCGGCCAGATGTGCACGGAACCGGGCGACGCCAAGAACACCTACGGCACCGGCTGTTTTCTGCTGCAGCATATCGGTACGGAGTTCCGCCTGAGCGAACAGCGCCTGCTCACCACGCTGGCGTGCTCGGTCGCGCGACGGCCGGAGTATGCGCTGGAGGGATCGGTCTTTATCGGCGGCGCGGTGGTGCAGTGGCTGCGCGACGGTCTTGGCCTGATCGCGAACAGCGGCGATGTGGAAGCCCTGGCGCAGACCGTTCCCGACAGCGGCGGCGTGATCTTTGTACCGGCATTTACCGGTCTTGGCGCTCCGCACTGGGACCCGTACGCGACTGGGACCATCCTTGGCCTGGGGCGCGGCACGCAGCGCGGCCACATT